>JAYUSP010000511.1:0-9701 GCA_043755615.1 Betaproteobacteria bacterium | reverse complement strand
TGCGCCTGAAGAAGGGGCGCAAGGGTGAGCGGCCCGAGTGGGTGCAGGCCAGCGCATCCGGCCGCCTTGCAGAGCCGCGTGCGCCCCATGCGAGCGTGCTGGCCGATGCTGGCATCCCTCACGTTTCAATCCATGGACTGCGCCGCACGTTTTCGCTGCTGGATGAAGCCGCAGGCGCGCCAGCCGGCGCCATCGCGCAGGTTATGGGGCACAAGCCGAGCGCCATCGCCGAGGGCTATCGGCCGCGCCCGATTGACGCCCTGCGCCCGTTCCTGGCACAGATTGAACGATTCATTCTCGATAAGGCGGGGATTGACTTTGACGCAACGAAGGCCGCGCCCGGTGGCCTGCGCGTGGTGGCCGGATAGGAAACGTGCATCCCGTAGCGCTACGCGATACACTTCGGCATGATTAAGACCTTCCGACACAAGGGCCTGAGGGCTTTCTTCGAGAAGGGAAGCATGGCCGGCATCCAGGCCGCCCACGCCCCGAGGCTGGCCGCGATGCTGCGGCGCCTGAATGAGACCACTGGCGTGCAGGGAATGAACCTGCCTGGCTGGGGCCTGCACCCGCTCAAGGGCCGAGAACTCAAGGGGCATTTCTCAGTGTGGGTGAGTGGCAATTGGCGCCTGACCTTCACCTTCGACGGCACCGATGCGGTGCTGATGGATTACCTTGATTACCACTGAAACCGGAGAAGCAACGATGGCCCGCATGTTCAACCCGCCGCACCCCGGCCTGACGCTGCGCGACGACGTGTTACCCGCGCTGGGGCTCAATGTCACCAAGGCTGCCGAGCAGCTTGGCGTCTCCCGCGTGGCCCTCTCGCGTGTACTCAATGGCCGCGCTGCTATCTCGCCTGAAATGGCCCTGCGCATTGAAGCCTGGCTCGGCGTGAAGCGCGGGGGTGAAGCCCGGCTGTGGCTGGCAGAGCAGAGCGCCTATGACGTGTGGCAAGCACAAGAGCGATTCAAGGCCGCGCCGATGCGGGTGCAGTCCGCGCCCGTCGGCGCCTGACCGACTCGCCCCAGCTAGGCCGCAAGGCCGAACACCACGGCCCCCGACGTGGCCCGCTGGGGCACCTTCAATCGGGGTGCATCGGGGGATGCAATGAAGGACGATTTGACCGCGCCGCGGTGGGGCGCATAGCTGCGACTGACAACGGTGAAACTGTGGCAAGCCGTTTCACTTTCAATTGGCCGCGAGCCGACCGAGGCACTGCGCGAAGCCATCTTCAAGGGGCGCGTGACTGATGACCGCGCACCGGCCCACGTGGTCGAACTCCTGAAACGGTGGCACTACTGCGAGCAGGCCCTAAGCTATGACGGGCCAATAAAACCGCAGGGCTACGGCTTAGCGAATCCGCCGGTTTGCCCGGTGCTGCTGTCAGAAGTGGCCGACTTTCTGCGCGGTGCGGGGTTCGAACTTCCCGAGGAAATGCGCGCGCTTGAGCCGGCGCAGTCACCTACCTCCGCGGCGCTTGCTAGCGGTGCCGCAACGCCGACCCAGACAGGCGAATCGGTGTCGCACTCGCCAGAAACGGCCACCGCCGTGACGCTCGCCGAAGCCTGGGGCCTGTTCGTGTTTCTGCGCCGGGTGGCGGGAGGTATTGCCTATGTTGGCTGACCTCGACCGCGCCCGCGAGGCGCTGCAGGCCATCCCGCCCGACCTGCCGCGCGATGAGTGGGTGCGCGCCGGCATGGCCGCGCAGGCCGCGGGCTTGGGCTTTGACGACTTCAACGAATGGAGCTGCGGGGCCGGAAACCAAGACGAACGCGCCGCCCGCGAAACCTGGCGCAGCATCAAGCCGGGCAAGGGCATGGGCGAGGCCCGCTGTACCGGTTGGCCGCCGAGCACGGGGGCTCTACGGCAAGCGCCGCCAGCGCCCCAGCAAGGGCCCTGCGCGCCCCATAGAGGCCGCGAAGGCGCCGCGGCCTCGCATGGGTACGGCCGAGGTTTGGGGCACCCGGCCCGATGGCTGGTGGCGTCTTCATCGTGGGCGAGCTGGCGCCGGGTGGTGTTGCCTACGTGTGCGAGGGCATCGCTACCGCCTGGGCCTGCTGGAAGGCGACTGGCGCCGCCGCCGTGGTGGCTTTCGGCTGGGGCCGGGTTCGTGGCGTGGCCGCCGAAATGCGCCAGCGCGACACCGCCGCCCGGCTGACGCTGGTGCCCGACCGGGGCAAGGAAGCCGAAGCCGAAACCATCGCCCGCGAAGCGGGGGGCCAGTACGTGACCATGCCAAGCGAGACCCCGCCGAACTTCGACGCGAACGATTACGCCGCAGCGAATGGGCACGATGCCCTGGAGGTGCTGCTATCGAGCGCCATCGAACCGCCGCAACCCGAGCCGCGCTATCGCCTGCTGAACCCCGCCGACCGGCAGGCGCTGCCGCCGCTGGTCTGGCGCGTGCGTGGCGTGCTGCCGGCCGTGGGCGTGGCCGCGGCTGGCTGCGCGTGGTTGCGAATTCGAGAAATCCGCTTACATCCGCCGTTACATCGCCCGCCTAAAAGACAAAAGGGTTAGCAAGCGCAAACCTGCCAACCCCCGTCTTTTTTGGTGCCGGTGAGAAGAGTCGAACTCCCGACCTTCGCATTACGAATGCGCTGCTCTACCAACTGAGCTACACCGGCGAAACCGCGAATTATAGCGATCGCGCGTCGGCGGACCGCGTGTACCGGTGCGCGCCGTTGGTGGGCCACCTGGACGGCAATGAAATGTGCCGAAACGCGGGTGCGGGTCGACGCACCGCACGCAGTATCAACTCCATGGAATCAGCCGTTACCTGCCCACCTTGATGAGCCGCAGGATGGCCCAGAGTTCAAGCGTGGCAATGACGCCGATCATGATGTTGTTCGCCATGGTGCCGCCCGTTGCAACGCCGACGACGATGTCACCTAGCTCGATCACAAATCGCGAGATGAGGGTGATCAGCAGCCACTGCGGCTTGTTGTAGATGACCGAGATGAGAAGCGCCGCCACGCTCCCCAGAACTCTGACGCCGGTGCTTGCAAAGCCCAGTTGCGAAGAGTAGTCGGTGATCTTCGCGCCAGGAAAACTCAGACCCGGATTGAACGTAAAGACATAGGAAAAAAACAGCCCTGCGCAGATTAGAACCCAAGTGAAGATCTTTATGGGTTGTGGAATGCCGCCTTCGTTTGCTGACGCGGTGTTCGTCATTTTTCTGTCCTTGCTGGTGAAACAACTTTGCACGCGAAGCCTTCGGCGTGCGCCTGGTGCAGTACCTTGAGGCTCCTGGGACCGTTGGAATCGACAGGAAGGTCACAGGGTGAGGCAGGCATCTCGGCAGTCTGCGGCCAGCGTGTCCGTGCGCACGATCCTGCGCTGCGCGAGCAGGGACTTGACAAGTCGGCCGCGGCCCGGCAGCGGCTTCAGCTCAAGGCCAGGCGTGCCGCGATGAAGTCGACAAAAGCCCGCGCCGCAGCCGTCTGCAGTCGCGACGACATGACCGCGTGCAGCGGCAGCGTCGGCGCGGCAAATCCGCGCAGCACGGGTTCGAGACGGCCGCTCACAACGCTGGCCTGCGCCAGCTCTGGCGCGAGCAGCGCGACACCCATCTGCCGTTCGGCCAGCAGGCGCATGAGGCCGATGTTGTTGAGGCCGATTCGGCCATGTACCGTGACTTCGTGCGACTGTGCGCCGAGCGTGAAGCGCCAGCGCGACGAACGCACGGCACTGCCCAGTCGCAGGCACTCGTGTTGCGCCAGTTCGGCCGGCTGCTTGGGCCGGCCGTGCCGATCCAGGTAGCCCGGCGCCGCGTAGGCCGCTTGCGGCACCGCGCCGATGCGCCGCACGACCAGGCCTTCGCGCTTGACGGCGCCGAGTCGCAGTGCCAGATCGAGCCGGTCCTCCGCGATATCGGCGACCCTCGACGACAGATCGATGTCCAGCGTGATGCCAGGGTGGTGGCGGGTGAACTCGGGCAAAAGCGGGCCCACCCAATGCAGACCCAGGTCCACCGGCATCGACACGCGCAGGTGCCCGGCCGCCTGTTCCGCGACCTCGCGCAGCGCCGACTCGGCAAGCCGCGCCTCGTCGACCACATGTTCGCAGCGTTCGAGGTAGCGCGTGGCGGCTTCGGTGAGCGCCACGCGGCGGGTACTGCGTTCGAACAGACGCACGCCCAGGCGTTTTTCCATCGCCGCAATGCGGCGCGACAGCGTGGCCCCGGGCATACCGAGCACTGCGCTGGCGCGGGTGAAGCTCGCCGTCCGGGCGACCTCGACGAACAGCGCGATGTCATCCAATGCGACACGATGTTGCATGCGCAGAACTTTCCCGAAAATGGAGAAGTATTCTCCACTTCCGCGGCAATCCGCGTCGCCGAACGGCACTTTGAAGTGCGCGGCAGCGGCTCGGCAACCGTGGGCCGGGCTGAAGGCGGCGGCTCGGCCTGTCGCGCGCGCGTGCCGCCAGCCGGCGCGGGGGCAGGCGGGGATCTGGATTTCAGTCCTCAGAACTGGCGCCCTGCTCGGTGTTTGTTCGCGGCCTCGCGCGACGGTCGGCTCTCTAACACTCGCAGGGCCTGCTTCGTCCCGGCGAGCCGCATCGCGTTTGTTTCGCGGTCGCGCCGGGCAGCGCCATTCCAACCATGTCCGCATTGCCCCGTCAGATCCACCCCACTGCCGACATCGAGTCGCCGGCCGATGCCGCGCCGCCGCGGGCGGCGCGCACCGCGCTCGTGTTGCACGCCGGCATGCTGGCCGCCGCAGGTGCGCAGGCGGCGGCGCAGTCGCTGGTGCTGGCGCTGGTGCGGCGTGAAGGTTTCAGCCGCGCCTGCATCGCACTCGCCGCGCCTGCGGCGGCACCCGTGCGTGCAGCGCCGCTGTCGCTGGTGGCGATTTCCGACGGCAGCGATGCTGCTGCGCCGACGCCGCTGAACCTGCGCCTGGCCGCGGCCTGCGCCGAAGCTTTTGACCAGGCGGCCGTGGTGTGTTGGCCGCCCGTTTTGTCCGCGCCGACGTCCCCCGCGTCCCCAGCATCGCCAGCGTTGATGAGCAGCGCGCCGCCTTGCATCACACGCGCGCACCAGGCCCTCGCTGTCGGTGAAGGCGGTGAAGGCAGTGGCGACCACGACGGTGCCGTCGCCGGGCTGCCGCTGGTCGCCGCCGGTCGGCCGATCGGGGTGCTGCTGGTCGAGCGCCGCGGCGGCCCGGGCCTTGATGCGTCGACCCTGCAGACCCTTGAACATCTGGCCGGCCTGGCGGCGCCGCTGCTGGCTTTGATGCAGGCCAACGAAAGAGTCTTGCACCGGCGTCTGATCGACGGTCTGCGCGCCTGGTGGGCGCCACCGCTGGCGCCGCGCAGGCGCCTGCTGCGCCGCTGCGGCGCGGCCGCTTCGGTGTTGGTCGTGGCCGCCCTGTCGTGGCCGGTGCAGGCGCCGGTGGGCGGACGCGCGCGGCTCGAAGGCGCGGTGCAGCGGGTGCTGGTGGCGCCGGCCGATGGATTTGTGCAGCAGGTGCACGCGCGTCCGGGTGACAGCGTGCGTGTCGGCCAGCCGCTGGTCGACCTGGCTGAACAGGACTTGCAAATCGAACGCCAGCGTTGGCAGAGCCAGCTCGCGCAGCATCTCGATGCGCTGGCCTCGGCGCAGGCCCGCGCCGACCGCGGCCAACTGGTGCAGTTGCAGGCACGTGCCGACGAGGCCCAGGCGCAGCTCGACCTCGTCGACGAAAAGCTGCTGCGCTCGCGCCTGGTTGCGCCCTTCGATGGCATCGTCGTGCAGGGTGACCTGAGCCAGCAACTGGGTGCGCCGGTCAAGGTGGGCGCCGAGCTGATGACGGTGGCGCCGAGCGATGCTTTCCGCGTCATCGTTGAAATCGACGAACGTGATATCGGCCATGTGCAAGCCGGCCAGCGTGGCCGTGTCACGCTGAGCGCCTTGCCCTGGCAGACGACGCCGCTGCAAATCGTGCGCATCACGCCGGTGGCCACGGTCGCCGATGGGCGCAATGTCTTCGAGGTCGAAGCCGAGTTGCTCGAAGCTCCGGCCGGCCTGCGCCCGGGCTTGCAAGGCAGCGCGCAGATCGTCGTCGGCGAGGCCTCGACGCTGTGGCGCTGGTCGCGCCGGCTGGTTGAATCGGCGCGGCTGACGGCATGGGAGTGGTTGGGATGAGCACCGAGGGTCTCCCGAGGGCGAATTCCCGCTTAGGCGGCCCGGCCGCAGGCCGTTGGGTGCACAAATGAGCACCGAGGGTCTCCCGAGGGAGAATTCCCGCTTAGGCGGCCCGGCCGCAGGCCGTTGGGTGCACAAGTGACCACGGCGGCCGTGCTGCCCGCTGCCGCGCCGCTGCTCAGCGTTGCGTGGTTTCGCATCGCGACGCTGAAGCCGTTGCTCGATATGCATTTGCGCAGCGATCGCCAGGTTCTGCGTGGCGAGGTCTGGCACACGCTGGTGCGCGCTGATGGCAGCCGCGGCATGCGTCTGAACCATGCCGCGTGGCAGGCCGTCGCGCGCTGCGACGGCCAGCGCAGCGTGCAAGCGGTCTGGGAGATCACGCTGGCGTTGCTCGGTGACGACGCGCCGACGCAGGATGAATTTTTTGACCTGCTCGTGCGCCTGCATGGCGCCGGCAGCTTGAGCTTCGATCACAAGCCGGACTTCGGCGCGGCGCCCGGTGGGGCGGCGCTGGATGATGACGCCACACCAACTTCGCGGCGCCAGCATCTGCTGGCCTGGCGTGTGCCACTCGGCAATCCCGACGCCATGTTGGCGCGCTGGGTGCCGCGGCTGCGAGGTCTTTTCACAAGCGCGGCGCTGCTGCTGTGGCTGCTGCTGGTGGGCATCGCAGCGCTGGCTGGGCTGGCCCATGCCGAGCCGCTCGCTGCGCAACTGCAACTGAGCCTGTCGGGCCCATTGGCGTGGGGCCTGGCCTGGCTGGCCTATCCGCTGATCAAGGCCTTGCACGAGGCTGCGCATGGCCTCGCGGCACGACAGGCCGGCGCGACGGTAGCGGAGTGGGGCGTGACCCTGTTGATGTTCGTGCCGGTACCCTATGTCGACGCCTCGGCGGCGTCGGCGTTGCCGCAGCGGCGCAGCCGCCTGGTCGTCGCCGCGGCCGGCATCGTGGTCGAGCTGGGCATCGCCGCAGTCGCACTCGGCGTGGCCTTGCAGGTACAGCCGGGGGCGCTGCGCGAGGCCGCCTTGTTGGTGTTTTTCATCGCCGCGTTGTCGACCCTGCTCGTCAACGCCAACCCGCTGCTGCGCTTTGACGGCTACCACATGCTGTGTGATGCGCTGGCGCTGCCAAACCTGGCTTCGCGCAGCACGCGCCACTGGCTGCACCAACTGCGCCGCTTGCTGCTGCGTCTGCCTGCCGCCAACCCGGTGCCGCCCGCGCGCGGTGAATCGGCCTGGCTCTGGGCCTATGCACCGTTGGCTCTGGTGATGCGCTGGACGATCGCCATCGCGGTGATTCAGTGGACGGCTTCGATCTCGATGTTGCTCGGCCTGATCCTCGTCGGCGTCTTCGGCTGGATGCTGGCGGCCAAGCCCCTGTTGGCCTGGCTGCGCTGGCTGCATCGTGCGCCGATGCCCGATCGCGAGCGGCGCCGCGCACGCGGCCGCAGCGTGTTTGTTGGCGTCAGTCTGGTCCTGCCGCTGGTGTTGTGCCCGCTGCCTGATGCGACCGTCGTGCAAGGTGTTTTGTGGCTGCCAGAAAAAGCCCTCGTACGCACCCAGGTCGCCGGTTTTGTCGACGCCGTGATGGTCGTTGACGGGCAAGCCGTGCATGCCGGCGACAGCGTGCTGCGGCTGCACGCACCGGGCCTGCAAGCCGATGTCGACCGCTTGCGCGGCCGCGTCGAGGCCTTGCTCGCCGAGCAGGCACAGACGCTGCGCGACGATCCGGCGCGCGCCGTCGGTGCCGCGCATGGCCTGCTCGCGGCGCGTGCCGAGCTGGCGCAACTTGAAGAGCGCATGCAGCAGCTCGACGTGCGTGCGCAAGCCGATGGCCACATCACGGTGGCCCGCGCAGCGGACCTGCCGGGCCGCTACCTGCAACGTGGTGACCTCGTGGCGCAGGTGCTGTCAGGCGACGCGGGCATCGTGCAACTGGCGATCCCGCAGGACCAGGTGGCGCGTGTCGGCGCTTATCGCGGCCGCGTCGAAGTCCGTGCTGCCGATGCCGCAGCGCCAGTCCTGCACGGCCACTGGGCCGGCACCAGCGCCGGCGGCGGTGCGGCTCTGCCCAGCGCCGCGCTCGGCCAGCCAGCCGGCGGACGGCTGGCAGTCGACCCGGCCGACCGCAGCGGCCTGCGCCCGGCACAGGCGGTGGTGCGCGGCGATGTGCAGCTCGAAACACCGGCCGCGGCCAGCATCGGCGCGCAGGTTGCCGAAGTTACTGGTCAACCCATCGGCCAACACATCGGCCAACGCATCGGCGAACGCATGCTGGTGCGCTTCGAACATGGCCGCGCGCCGCTGGCCTGGCAGGCTGCACGCGGACTGCAGCAGCAACTGCTGCGCCACTTCAATCCGGCGCAATGAAAAGCAAACCATCGATTGCCGCCCCGCGGCCCGGGCCGCTGTTCGGCAGCTACCCGCAGCGCAGCGACGATGCCGCCGCCTGGCGCGACCCGATGGCGCGCTGGACTGCCTGGCGCGGCGGCAGGTTGGCAGCGCGAGCGCGGCCCCACACGCCAACCGCGTCGATCCGCGCGCGGCAACAGGCCTGGGCCTTGCACTGGCAAGACCACCGGCCGCCCGGCCTGACCTCCAACTTCTTACCGGAGCTGCACGATCTGCGCGCCCGCCTCGGCCGCGACGGCCTGGGCAGTCTGCACCGGGCCGACGCCATCGGCTGCGCCGCCGCGGCGATGCAGCACAGCATCGGCCGCAATCCTTTTGACGGCCAGCTTCACTGCGCGCAAGTGCTGCTCGACGCCGGCCTGGCCGAGATGGCCACCGGCGAAGGCAAGACCCTCGCGGTGGCGCTGGCCGCCGCGGTCGCCGCGCTGGCCGGCGTGCCAGTGCATGTGATGACCGCCAACGACTATCTCGCGCAGCGCGACGCGCGCCTGCTGGCGCCGTTCTTTCAGGCCTTGGGTTTGCGCGTCGGCGTGGTGGTTTCCGGCAGCGATGCAGATGCACGCCGTGCCGCTTATGCCTGCGAGCTGACCTATTGCACCGCGCGCGAGGTCGCCTTTGACCACCTGCGCGACCGCCAGTCGCTCAGGCCCGAAGCCCTCACCGGCAGCAGCCAGGTGCAGCAACATGCCGCCGCACTGGTCGGCGAAGCGCCCCCGCCACGCCTGTTGCGCGGCCTGTGCATGGCGCTCGTCGATGAAGCCGACAGCCTGCTCATCGACGAAGCGACGATGCCGCTGGTGCTGGCCGAAGCGGTTGACGACCCGGCGCAGCGCGCGGCGTGTTTCCAGGCGCTGGCGCTGGCACGCCGGCTGAGCCCGGGGCAGGACGTGCAGATCGATCGGCACAGCCACGAGGTGCGCTGGTCGGCGCCAGGTTTGGCCCGGCTCGAAGCCGATGCCGCCGGTCTGGATGCCGCCTGGCACAACGCCCGCCATCGGCAGGACCTGGTGGCCACCGCGCTGGTCGCGCTGCATGCCCTGCGCCGCGACGAACACTACATCGTGACCGAATCGGTCGCGGTCGCGGGTGCGGGTGCGGGTGCACAGCAGCAGCGCCGCGTGCAATTGCTCGACCCCGGCACCGGCCGCAGCGC
>JAYUSP010000510.1:0-9746 GCA_043755615.1 Betaproteobacteria bacterium | reverse complement strand
GCAACCTGAGCATCAGCCAGAGCGTCAGGGAGATCCTGCAGGTCGAGAAGATCGACAACCCCGGCGGTGAGCCGATCACGATCTGGAACGCGACCAGCATGTTCGACGCCACGCGCGTGCTCGGCGCCGCGGTGCGCCGCGTGCACGAGCAGGACGGGCCGTCGCTCAAGGCCGCGGGCATCGACTTCAACGCCTCGATGATCTTCGGCGGCCAGATCGCGGGTGAATCGATGCGCATGTTCCTCGTTTACTCGGCGGGCAATTTCATCGAGGCCACGCGCGAGACCTGCTTCTTTCAAGTTGGCGAAAGCAAATACGGCAAGCCGATCCTCGACCGCGTGCTGGCGCCGGCGACGCCGCTGGACGAAGCCGCGAAGTGCGCGCTGGTGTCGATGGATTCGACGATCAAATCCAACCTGAGCGTCGGCCTGCCGCTGGACCTGCTGGTCTACGAGGCCGGCACGTTGCGCAGCGACCGCATCGTCTGCGTCGACGAAACCAACCCCTACTTCCGCATGATCCGCGAGACCTGGGGCCAGCGCCTGCGCGAGGTTTTTGAAGGCATCGAAGACCCGCTGTGGAACGACGGCGCGGCCAGCCACCCGCTGATGGTGCGCAGTCTGCGCTTCGAGCCGATGCGCAAGATCACGACACCGGCCGAGCGCATCGTCTGAGGCTGCGCTGCTGGATCGACTGGAGCGCCGCGCGGTAGACGCGCTGACATTGCGGCTCGCGCTCGCCGGCCGGGCCCCAAGCCGGGCCAGGAGTCCGACGCCGGCGGGCGTTCGATGCCGCCCGCGACAATGCCGGCATGCCCCGCGCCGCGCAACCCACCATCGTCTTCGTGCACGCCAACGGCTTCCCGGCCGGCACCTACCGGCTGCTCTTCGAAGCCTGGCGCCATGCCGGCTGGCGGGTGTTGGCGATCGACCGGCTGGGCCACGATCCGGCGCTGCCGGTGACGAGCAACTGGCCCCATCTGCGTGACGAACTGCTGCGCTTCATCGAGGCCGGTAGCGGTATCGGTATCGGTATCGGCAGCGGCAGCAACGGCCGCAGCGGCCGGGCGGCAGGCGTACAGCTGGTCGGCCATTCGCTTGGCGGCTATGTCGGCTTGCTCGCGGCGAGCCGGCGGCCGGAGCTGGTGCGCAGCCTGGTGCTGCTCGACGCGCCACTGGTCGGCGGCTGGCGCGCGGCGAGCGTGCGCGTGCTCAAGGCCACCGGCCTGATGGGCCGCTACGGCCCGGGCCGAGTTTCACAAACGCGGCGCGATGCCTGGCCCTCGGCGGCCGCAGCGTTTGCTCATTTCGCCGCGAAGCCGGTTTTCGCGCGCTGGGATCAGCAGGTGCTGCACGACTATGTCGACAGCGGCACCGAGCCCGATCCTGCGCGCCCGCCTGACGCCGGCGGCGCGCGCAGCGGCGACGGCCCCGCGGTGCGCCTGGCCTTCAGGCCCGAGATCGAAACGCGCATCTACAACACTCTGCCGCACCAGCTCGATACGCTGCTCAGGCGCCACCCGCTGCGCTGTGCGGCAAGTTTCATCGGCGGCGCGCGGTCGAACGAAATCCGCCGGGCCGGCATGGGCGCGACGCGTCGGCTGGTACAAGACCACATCGAGTGGATCGCCGGTGGTCATCTGTTCCCGATGGAGCGCCCCGAAGAAACCGCGGCCGCGGTGCTGCGTGCGCTGGGGCGGCCGGGCTGAGGTGCGGCGCCGGCTTTGCGCCAATCAGCCGATCAACCGCCGAGCGCCTCGTCCTCGAAGCGACCCAGCCGGACCATCGTATTGCCCGGCTTCAGGTGTTTGATGCCGGGCATCACGAGCACGGCGTTGTCGCAGGGCGCCAGCCAGGTGTGCTCGCCGTCGCGGGCGATCGGCGTGCCGGCCTTGGCCACGACACTCATGCCCCGCATCGGCACCAGAAAATGAAAGCCTGCCGAGCGTGCGACGACCGCTTCGGTGACGCGCACCAGGCGCTGCCGGGGCGGCGGCGCCAAGCGCACGCGCGCGACGGCCCAGGCGGTGTCTACGACGCCGGTGAGCGCGAGAAACCGCACCAGCGTGTCGATCGCGACAGCGGCGGCGGCGCGTTCCCAATGCTGGCCACATTCGATGAGCAGGGCCCGCTTTGGGCTTGCCGGGTCACCAAAACCACCGCGCTCGACCAGACGCAGCCCGGCCGGGTGGCCGGTGTCGATGAGCAGGTCGCCGGGCACACCGAGCTCACGCGCGTAGGCGGCGTTTTTTTCGACCGTGCCGCAGACCATCAGCGGCGGGCAGGCTTCGCTCATCGAATGGATGTCGAGCACAAAGTCCGCGCCATCGACGATCGGGCGCAGTTCGCGCGCGCGCCTCAGTTCAATCGAATCGCGCGCGCCGAAGAGTTGATCGTCGGCCCAGACGCGGTTCAGGTCTTCGTCGACACAGCGTGATGCGTCGGGGTCGGCCGGGTCGAAGTGCTGATAGGCCTCGACGTTGGCGAAGGCCAGCACCAGGCGCCCGCGCCGCGGCTGCAATTGTTCGCGCAGCAGCCAGTCGAGTGCGATCGCGCCGCAGATCTCGTTGCCGTGGGTCAACGCCTGCACCAGCACCGTGGGCCCGGGCTGTGGCGCGTCAAAAACATGCACCCAGTCGATGCCGGCGTTGCCGGTTCGCCAGGGCTGGATGTCGGGAGCGACCAGTTCGATGGGGGTGTTTTCACTCATGCCTGCAAGTATGGTTGCAGTTGCTGGCGCGGTTCGGCGCTGGTGCGGGCCGATCCCGATAGGCGATCGCCCGCCAGCGGCTAGCATCGGCCCGTTTTGTGCATGGCCTGCGGGTCACTGCCTTCTGAATCGCGAATGGAGCACTGTTATGAACGAACGTGAAATTCGGGTCCTGGTCGAAGATGTCCGCACAGGCAAGCTGCCGCGGCGTGGTTTCATCCAGCAGATGGTCGGCCTCGGGCTGACCGCGCCGATGGCGTCGATGATGCTGATGCACTACGGCGTGGCCAATGCGCAGACGGCGATGCCCTACAAGCCAACCAAACGGGGCGGCGGTGGCACTCTCAAGCTGATCTACTGGCAGGCCGCCGTGCACCTGAACCCGCACTACGCGGGCGGCACCAAGGACCAGGATGCCAGCCGCGTTTTTTACGAGCCCCTGGCCAGTTGGGACAGCGACGGCAACCTGGTGCCGGTGCTGGCCGCCGAAATCCCCTCACGCAGCAATGGCGGCCTGTCGGCCGACGGCCGCGGCGTCACCTGGAAGTTGAAGCGCGGCGTGAAATGGCACGACGGCCGCGACTTCACCGCCGACGACGTGGTCTTCACCGCGCAGTACGCCGCCGACCCGGCCGCCGCGATGACCACCGTCAGCGTCTACAAGGACATCAAGGTCACCAAGGTCGATTCGCACACCGTGCGCATCGAGTTCCCCAAACCCACGCCATTCTGGGCCGAGCCGATGGTGGGCAGTGTCGGCCTGGTCCTGCCCAAACATGTGTTCGAAGGCTTCATGGGCGCGAAGTCGCGCGACAACCCGGCCAACCTGAAGGCGGTGGGCACCGGGCCCTACAAGGTCGTCGACTTCAAGCCGGGCGACACGCTGCGCGGTGAGGCCAATACCAACTACCACGTGGCCAACCAGCCCTTCTTTGACGCGTTGGAGATCAAGGGTGGCGGCGACGCGACGAGTGCCGCACGCGCCGTGCTGCAGACCGCCGAATACGACGTGGGCTGGAACCTGGCCGTGGAGGACGTGATCCTCAAGCAGCTCGAGGGCGCCGGCAAGGGCAAGATGAACTTCTACGTCGGCAGCGACATCGAGTTTGTGATCCTCAACCCCACCGACCCGTGGAACGAGGTCGACGGTGAACGTGGCAGCGTCAAGAGCAAGCACCCGGCGTTCAACGACAAGGCCGTGCGCGACGCGATGAGCCTGCTCATCGATCGCAAGGGCATCGCCGAAGTGATCTATGGCCGCGGCGCCATCACCACGGCCAACTTCCTGAACAACCCGCCGCGCTTCCGCAGCACGTCCCCCAAGTTCGAGTTCAACCCTGAAAAGGCCAACCAGATCCTGGACGCCGCGGGCTGGCGAAGGGGCGCCGACGGCATCCGCGCCAAGGGCAACGACAAGCTCAAATTTGTCTACCAGACCTCGGTCAGCGGCCCGCGCCAGAAGTGCCAGGCGATCATCAAGGACGCCTGCACCAAGTCCGGCATCGAGCTCGAACTCAAGAGCATCGTGGCCTCGGTGTTTTTTGGCAGTGACTTTGCCAACCCGGATACCTATCAGAAGTTCTGGTCCGACATGCAGATGTTCACGACCACGATGACCCAGCCCGACCCGCAGACGTTCATGGAGCAGTTCACCACCTGGGAACTCGCGCAGAAGGCCAACAAGTGGGCCAGCCGCAACCTGTCGCGCTGGACCAGCGCCGAGTATGACGAGGCGCACAAAGCGGCCCAGGTCGAGCTCGATCCGGCCAAGCGCGCGGCGCTGTTCATCAAGATGAATGACCTTGTGGTCGGTGGCGGCCACGTCATTCCGCTGTTTGCGCGGCCGCGGCCGGTGGGCACCGTGAACAAGCTGGTCGCGCCGGTCTCGGCTTGGGACAACCTCACGGCGTTCATGAACACCTGGTACAGGGACGCGTGATTTCCCGCCAAACGGCGGCGCCGGATCCGCCGCCGTTTGGCTTGTTGCCCACCCAAGCAGTCCTGCGCCTGACCCGCACTTGCTCAACTACATCTTCCGCCGATTGCTGATCGCCGTGCCCAGCCTGCTGGGCATCAGCATCGTGCTCTTCACGGTGCTCGCGCTGGCGCCCGGCGACCCGTTCGAGGAACTGGCGACCAACCCCAACGTGCCGGCCGAAGTGCGCATGATGCTGCGCAAGCAGTTCGGGCTGGACGACCCGGTGTGGCAGCGCTATCTGCATTGGCTGACGAGCATGCTCAGGGGCGACTGGGGCTTCAGCTTCCAGAGCCGCGTCAATGTCGACCAGCTGATCCTGCAGCGCTTGCCCACCACCATCGTGGTGATCGGCCTGTCGCAGTTGCTGGCGATCCTGGTGGCCGTGCCGGTGGGCGTGCTGGCCGCCGTGAAACCCTACTCGTGGTTCGACCGCATCGCCAGCACCATCGCCTTCATCGGTTTTTCGCTGCCGACCTTCTTCACCGGCATCGTCTTCATCCTCTTCTTCAGCATCTACCTGGGCTGGTTCCCGTTTGTCTACCGCAGCGACATCTCGGCCACCGGCTGGATGTTCTTCTGGGAGCATTTCAAACAAAGCATCATGCCGATCACCGTGCTCGGCCTGTTCCAGGCCGCGAGCATGATGCGTTATGTGCGCAGCGCCGTGCTCGACGTGATCCGGCTCGACTATGTGACCACCGCCCGCAGCAAGGGCCTGTCAGAGAGCGTGGTCATCAACAAGCATGTGGTGCGCAACGCGCTGATCCCGGTGGTCACGCTGGTGGCGCTGCAAATGCCCGCCGTGTTTGGCGGGGCCATCGTCACCGAGCAGATCTTCCGCATCCCGGGCATCGGCAGCCTGCTCATCGATGCCATCCTGCGCAACGACACACCCGTCATCATGGCGGTGACTTTTGTCCTCAGCTGCCTGGTGATCTTCTTCAACCTCCTCGCGGACATCATTTATGGCTGGCTCGACCCGCGAATCAGCTACCGGTAGGTAGCCCGATCCGCGCAAGGCCCTTGGCTAATGCAAGAAATCACCCAAGTCCATCTGACGCCTGAGCTAGGCAAGGCCGTCACCGGCGTGTCACCGTGGCAGGAGGCCTGGCGCCGCTTCAAGCGACACCGCCTGGCCTTCTGGAGCCTGTGGCTGCTGGGGCTGATGGTGCTGGCGGTATTGCTCGGCCCGGTCTTCTACAAGGTCGGCATCAACGATATCGACTTCCAGTCGACGCTGGCCGGGCCGAGTGCCAAACACCTGATGGGCACCGACGACCTCGGCCGCGACATCCTGGCGCGGGTTCTCTATGGTGGCCGCATCAGCTTGGCAGTGGGGATGGCGGCGATGCTGATGGCCATCACCGTGGGCGTGTTCATCGGGGCGCTGGCCGGCATGGCGCGCGGCTGGGTGGACGCGGCACTGATGTGGGTGACCGACCTTTTCCTGAGTCTGCCGCAACTGCCGCTTTTGCTGCTGCTGATATTCCTCTTCCGCGACCCGCTGAAAAAAGCCTTCGGCCTCGAATTGGGCATCTTCATCCTCATCGTCGTCGTCATCGGGGGCTTTCGCTGGATGCCGGTGGCACGCCTGGTGCGGGCGCAGTTTTTCAGCCTGCGCGAGAAGGAATTTGTCGAAGCGGCGCGCGCGCTCGGCGCCAGCGTGCCGCGCCAGGTGGTGCGGCATATCCTGCCCAACACCCTGGGGCCGGTGATCGTGGCCGCGACCATCGACGTGGCCGCGGCCATCATTGCCGAGAGCACCTTGAGCTTTCTCGGCCTGGGCTTCCCGCCGGACATTCCTACCTGGGGTCGCATCCTGTACGACGGGCGCGACTACATGGATCTGGCCGTGCACTGGGCGATGTTCCCGGGGCTGGCGATCTTCCTCACCGTGCTCACCATCAACTTCATTGGCGACGGGCTGCGTGATGCGCTCGATCCCAGGCGAGTGCTCTGACGATGCCCCTGCTCGAAATCAAGGGCCTGAAAACCCACTTCAAGACCGACGACGGCTGGCTGCACGCCGTCGACGGCGTGGACATCAACATCAATGCCGGCGAAACCGTGTGCGTGGTCGGCGAATCGGGTTGCGGCAAGAGCGTCACCGCCAAGACGGTGATGAAGCTCATCGACATGCCGCCAGGCAAAATAGTCGCCGGCCAGGTGCTGTGGCAGGGGCGCGACCTCGTGCCGCTCGGTCCGGCCGAGATGCAAAAGATCCGAGCCAAGGAAATCGCCATCATCTTCCAGGAGCCGATGACGAGCCTGAACCCGGTCTACACGGTGGGCGAGCAGATTGCCGAGAGCGTTCGCCTGCACGAAGGCCTGTCCAAACGTGCTGCGCTCGAACGCGCGGTGGAAATGCTCAAGCTGGTCAACATCCCGACGCCCGATCGGCGCGTCAACGACTATCCGCACCAGTTTTCCGGCGGCATGCGCCAGCGCGTGATGATCGCCATCGCGCTGGCCTGCAACCCCAAGCTGCTGATTGCCGACGAGCCGACGACGGCGCTGGACGTCACCATCCAGGCGCAGATCCTCGACCTGATGCAGGAGCTCAAGGATCGGCTGGGCATGGCCGTGATGTTGATCACCCACGCCATGGGCGTGGTGGCCGAAGTTGCGCAGCGCGTGGTCGTGATGTATGCCGGCAAGGTGGTCGAAGAAGCCCCCGTGCGCGAGCTCTTCGGCAACCCCAAGCACCCCTACACCCAGGGCCTGATCCGCAGCATTCCGCGCATCGATACCGCCGCCATCCACAAGGTGCGGCTGGAGGCGATCCCCGGCACCGTGCCCAAGCTCATCGAGCCGGCCGAGGGCTGCCGCTTCGCCGGGCGCTGCAAGTACTACACGCCGCCGTGCAGCGCGGCCACGCCGCCGCTGATCCAAGTGGCGCCCGGGCACAAGGTCGCCTGCATCCTGCATTCGGCCGCGGCATGAGCACAACGAACACACCGACCGCGGTCGGCGAATCGAGCCCGCCCCTGCTCCAGGTGAAGAATCTGGTGAAGCACTTTCCGGTGCGTGGCGGCATCCTGCAACGCCAAGTCGACCGTGTGCATGCCGTCGACGGCGTCAGCTTCGACCTGGCCGCCGGCGAAACGCTGGGCGTGGTCGGCGAAAGCGGATGTGGCAAGAGCACCACCGGGCGCTGCATCCTGCGCCTGATCGAGCCCACCGCCGGTGAGGTCTGGTTCGAGGGCAAGAGTGTCACACGCGCCGGCAGGCAAGAGTTGCGCGCGCTGGCGCGCGACATGCAGATCATCTTCCAGGACCCCTATGCGTCGCTGAATCCGCGCATGACGGTCGGCGCGATCATCGGCGAGGCGCTGATCATCCACAAGTTGACCAAAACGCCGCGCGAATTTGAAGACCGCATCGTCGAGCTGCTCGAAACGGTGGGCCTGTCGGCCGACCACATGCGGCGTTATCCGCATGAGTTTTCGGGCGGCCAGCGTCAACGCATCGGCATCGCGCGCGCGCTGGCCGTGAATCCCAAACTGGTCGTCTGCGACGAAGCGGTGTCGGCGCTGGACGTCTCGATCCAGGCCCAGGTCATCAACCTGCTCGAAGACCTGCAGGACAAGTTCAGCCTGACCTACATCTTCATCGCCCACGACCTGTCGGTGGTCGAGCACATCAGTGATCGTGTGGCGGTGATGTACCTCGGGCGCATCGTCGAGATCGCGCCGTCGAAGAGCCTGTATACCAACCCGCTGCATCCGTACACCGAAGCGCTGCTGTCGGCGGTGCCGATCCCCGACCCGAGCGTCAAGCGCAAGCGCATCCCGCTGCAAGGCGATGTGCCGAGCCCGATTCACCCGCCACCCGGCTGCCATTTCCACACCCGCTGCCCGATCGCCGACAAGTCGATCTGCGCCACCCAAGCGCCGCAGCTCAAGCAGACCAGCGCCGGCCATTGGGTCGCCTGCCATCTTCGAGGCTAAAGCGGCTGACGCTGCGGCGTTGAGCGCAGCGCGCGGCCAACGGCCAACGGCCTCGGTGGCCTATTGGTGTGCCGTCGGCGTGTCGGTGGTGATGAGCTCGGCGTAGCTCAGCATCGGCAGCGGCGGCGGCAGGTTCAGCCGGCGTGCCGCGGGCATGCGGATCTGGTAGGACAGGCGCTTGAGGGTCTCGACGGGAATCGTCGCCGCGGCCTGTTTGCCGACCAGGATCTGCTCGGCCTTGTGGGCCGTGAACTGGCCGACGTTGTAGTAGCGGCTGACCAGCCCCGACAACGCGCCGGCCTGCATCAACTGTTCGGTCGACGCAAATGTCGGCAGGCCGAGTTGCATCGCCGCCGGGATCACGATGCCTTCGGCCAGCGTGCCCAGAAAACTGTCCGGCGGCAGGTAGAGCCATTGCGCGCCGGCGTCCTTGAGCTCGCGCACCAGGTCGGCAGCACCATCGGCCACCGGCTTGCGGTTGGCGTCGAGCCTGAAGGTGCGCTCGACGGTATGAAAGCCGTTCTCGCGGCCGAGGCGGCGGATCTCTTCGAGCACGACCACCGAGTTCTGCTCGGTCGGGGTGTAGAGCACGCCCAGGTTCTGGAACGGCCGGTATTGCGCCATCGCGCGGATCTGCGCGTCGGTGGCGCCGACATGCGTCACGCCGGTGACGTTGCGACCGGGCGCCTTCAGGTCGGCCACGATCTTGGCCAGCGTCGGCGACGCCACGAGCGTAAACACCACCGGGATGTCGGTGATGTGCTGCGTCGGCACCACCGCATCATGCGGGCCGACCACACCCAGCGTCACCGAGGTGCCCCAGGTGTAGATCAGGTCCGGCTTGGTGGCGCGGATCTCGTCCAGGAACCCCGGCATGCGCGCCGGGTCGCGGTTGAGGTCACGGTAGGTGATCTGCACCGGGATCTTGCGCGAGGCGAAGTACTCGGCAAAACCCTTCTCGACATCGGTCATGCCGCGGAAGGTGATCGCATAGATGCGAAACGGCCGCGTTGCCTTGGCCGCTGGCGGCACCGGTGCGGCAACGGCCACGGCAGGCAGCGCTGCGGTTGCGGCAGCAGCGGCAAGCCACTGCCGACGATTGAGTTGAT
>JAYUSP010000509.1:0-9752 GCA_043755615.1 Betaproteobacteria bacterium | reverse complement strand
TCCAGGGCCCGTGGTCGGCTGACACCAACTGGCCGGTGCGGGCGTCAAGCTGCCCCGGCGCGAGCGGCTTCATCGTGATGCACTGCGGCACCGGGCAGACATTCGTGCACAGGTTGCAGCCGACACATTCGTCGTCCTTGACCTCGAACCAGCGCACGCCGTTTTTGGCGGCCGTGATCGCCTGGTGCGAGGTGTCTTCGCAGACGACGTGGCAGCGCCCGCACTGGATGCACAGGCTTTGGTCGATGACCGCTTTTTCGGTGTAGTTCAGGTTCAGGTTCTGCCAGTCGGTGACGCTGCCGACGGCGCGGCCTTGAAACTCGGCGACGGTGGCGTAACCCTGCTGATCCATGAAGTTCGACAACCCGTCGACCATGTCCTGCACGATGCGAAAGCCGTAGACCATCGCCGCGGTGCAGACCTGCACCGTGCCGCAGCCCAGCGCGATGTATTCGGCGGCGTCGCGCCAGTTGGTGATGCCCCCGATGCCCGATATCGGCAGCCCGCGTGTGGCCGCATCCCGCGCGATCTCGGCGACCATGTTCAGCGCGATCGGCTTGACCGCCGGGCCGCAATAACCACCGTGCGAGCCGCGGCCGTCGACCGCCGGGCTTATCGTCATGCGCTCGAGGTCGACACCCATGATCGAGCTGATGGTGTTGATCAGGCTCACCGCATCGGCGCCGCCGGCTTTTGCGGCGCGTGCCGGCTGGCGGATGTCGGTGATGTTGGGCGTGAGCTTGACGATCACCGGCAGCCGGCCATGTTGTTTGCACCAGGCGGTGACCATCTGGATGTACGCCGGCACCTGGCCGACTGCCGATCCCATGCCACGTTCGCTCATGCCATGCGGGCAGCCGAAGTTCAACTCGATGCCATCGGCGCCGGTATCTTCGACCAGCGGCAGGATGGCCTTCCACGCCGCTTCTTCACAAGGCACCATCAGCGACACGACCAGCGCGCGATCGGGCCAGTCGCGTTTGACTCGGGCGATCTCTTCGAGGTTGGTGCGCAGCGGCCGGTCGGTGATGAGCTCGATATTGTTGAAGCCGATCACGCGCCGGTCGCCGGCATGCATCGCGCCATACCGCGGGCCGCTGACATTGACGATCGGCGGGCCGTCTTCGCCGAGGGTCTTCCAGACCACGCCACCCCAGCCGGCCTCGAAAGCACGGTTGACGTTGTAGGCCTTGTCGGCGGGCGGCGCCGAGGCCAGCCAGAACGGATTCGGGCTTTTGATGCCGAGAAAATCGGTGCGCAGATCGGCCATGTCAAACCCCCGCTTTGGTTGCCGCTGTCACCGCTGTCACCGCACTTGCCGAGGCTGCCGGCGTGGCCGATGCCGACAGCGCGGCGTCGATCGCCACCGCGGCGCGTTTGCCATGCTCCACCGCCTCGACCGTCAGGTCGCGGCCGCCGAAGCAGCAGTCGCCGCCAGCCCAGACGCCGCCGAGGCTGGTGCGCCGGTCGGCGTCGGTTTCGATGCGGCCCGATTTCAGCTTAAGCGCGCCGCCGAGCGGGCCATCGACATAGGTCTGGCCGATCGCGCGCAGCACCATGTCGGCTTCAACCGTGAACTGCTCGCCGGTCTCGACAAGCCGGCCGTCTTGCACCGCGGTGCCCACAAAACGCACCCCGCTGACCGCGCCGCCGTCGACCAGCACCGCCCGCGGCGCGGCCCAATGACGGATCGTCACACCATGCGTCTGCGCCCATTGCTGTTCATGTTCGGACGCCGACATTGATGCCGGCCCGCGGCGGTAGACGATGGTCGCCGTCTCGGCGCCGAGTAGGCGCGACTGCACCGCGGCGTCGACCGCCGTCATGCCGCCGCCAATGACCACTACATGCCGGCCGACCGGCAGCGCCGACAGGTCGGCGGACTGGCGCAGTTCGGCGATGAAGTCGACGGCGGCGCGCACCGCGGGGTTGGTGGCGTTGGCGTCGTTGGCGGGCTCGTCGATGCCCAGCGCATTGACCCCGGCCAGGCCGACGCCGATGAAAACCGCATCGAAATCGGCACGCAGGCTGTCCAGCGAAATCTCCGCGCCGAGCGTGCAGCCGGTGCGCACCTCGATGCCCCCGATCGACAGCAGCCAGGCCACTTCTTGCTGCGCAAAACCGCCTGCGGTCTTGTACGCGGCGATGCCAAATTCATTCAGCCCGCCGAGCTTGTCGCGCGAATCAAAGAGCACCACCGCATGACCGCGCCGCGCCAGCCCGTGGGCGCAGGCCAGCCCGGCCGGACCGGCGCCGACGACCGCGATGCGTTTGCCGGTCGCCGCGGCGCGTGTGAACAACGGCGCGCCGGGCGCGGCGAAGTAGGCGTCGGTGGCAGCGCGTTGCAGCAGGCCGATCTCGACCGGCTTGTCTTCATTCGTGTGGCGCACGCAGGCCTGTTCGCACAGCACTTCGGTTGGGCAGACCCGCGCGCACATGCCGCCCAGCGGGTTGGCTGCAAGAATCGCCAGCGCCGCGCCACGGCCGTTGCCCTGCGCGATGCGGGCGATGAAGGCCGGGATGTCGATGCCGGTCGGGCAGGCGGTGATGCAGGGCGCGTCGTGGCAGTAATAACAGCGCTCGGCTTCGATCAGCGCCTGCGCCGCGGTCAGCGGCGGATGGGCGTCGTTGAAGTTGTGCGCCAGCTCGGCCAGGTTCAGGCGGCCGGCATGCAGGCCGCAGGCGGTCGAAGGTTTTTGGTGGGCGGTCGTGCTCATGGCGGGGTTCCTGCAGTGCCAACGAAAGGAAAGCGAGGGAAAGCAAGGGAAAGCGAAGGTAGGCGAAGGTAGGCGAAGGAAGGCGCCAGGCCGGGGACTAAAGTTTTGACCGCTTGGTAAAGTTTGACCAGTTGGTAATTTCCCGCGTGACAGCCGGCGCCGCAGGCGGCACCTTGCAGCGCATGCCCATTGCCGCCAGAAGCCCCGCGCGCCCGAAGCCGCGCCCACCGACACGCCTGCCGACACGCCCACCCCGCGCCGCACGCATCGAAAAAGAGCAGGCCATCCTGCGCGAAGCCGAAAGCCAGTTCGCGCGCTTCGGCTTCGAAGGTGCGTCGCTGGAAAATATCGCCGCTGCCGCCGGCATCAGCCGGCACAACCTGCTGTACTACTTTTCGAGCAAGGACACGCTGTACCGCCGCGTGCTTGACGATGTCATGACTCAGTGGCTCGAAGGCATGGGCGCGCTCGCCGTGGGCGACGACCCCGGCGCGGCGCTGCGCCGCTACATCGGCGCCAAGATGCAATCGTCGCGCGACCGGCCCGAAGGCTCGCGGGTCTTCACCAAGGAGGTCATCGCCGGTGCACCGCGGTATGCCGATGCGATCACCCAACGCGTGCGGCCAGTGCTGGCCACCGATGTCAAGGTCTTCGAGCGCTGGGCGCGCCAGGGGCGCATCAAGAGAGTCGACTTCACGCACCTGATGTTCGTGATCTGGGCTGCGACGCAGGCCTACGCCGACCTGGCGCCGCAGTTTGCGCTGCTGCTGGGCAAACCGGCGCTCGAGCCGCGTGACTTTGACGCCGCGCAAGCGCTGATCGAGCGCCTGGTGCTGGGCGGCCTGCAACCGCGCGGGTCCACGCCATGACCGAACCCGCCAGGATCGCCGCCGCGGCCGCTGCGGCCGCACCGGAGCGTTTCAAACCCAGCGTCACGGTCGCCGCGGTCATAGAAGACGCCGGCCGCTACCTGCTCGTCGAGGAACATACCGCCGAAGGTCTGCGCCTGAACAACCCGGCCGGGCATCTGGAGCAGGGCGAGTCGCCGCTCGACGCGGTCTGCCGCGAGGTGCTCGAAGAAACCACCCGCCGCTTCGAGCCGCAGGCGCTGCTGGGTGTCTACCTGTCGCGCTTTTGGCGCCCGGCCAGCGGCGAAGACGTGACCTATCTGCGCCTGGCTTTTGTCGGCCGCGCCGGCCCGCCCGATGCGGCGCGCGCGATGGATGCGGGGATCGTGCGTACTCTGTGGCTCACGGCGGATGAAATTCGTGCCTGCCGCGAGCGTCATCGCAGCCCGCTTGTGTTGCAATGCATCGAGGATCACCTCGCAGGGCGGCGTTTCCCGCTGGCCGTGCTGAGCACCGACCCGACCGTGTTGCACCCGGAGGTCAAGGAGCCCCGCCCATGAACAAACCTCTGAAGCCAACGACGATCCCGCTGCTGCTGGTTGTGGCGCTGCTGGGCGGCTGCGCCGCTTCAACCCAGCTAGTGACCAACCAACGTGCCTCGGACACCGTCAAAGCCAAGAGCTTCAAGGCCTACCGCGAAGTGCTGCTGATCCCGCCCAAGGACGACCCGCGCGCGCTCGTACCACGCATGGTCAGTGAGATCGAGGGCATGGGCTTCAAGGTCCGGGTGATGGATGCCAGCAAGCCGATCGAAGCCGCGCAGGGCACCGGGTTCGTGATCGGCGCCGACGGCTGGCTGCTGACCTGCGCGCATGTGATGGGCGACTTGAAGGAAGCCACCGTCACGCTCAACGGCAAACGCTTGATTGCCGATGTCGTGAAGATCGACAAGAAGGCCGATCTGGCGCTGCTGCAGTTGCGCGACAAGCTCCCGCCCGGCAGTCCGGTGTTGAGCTTCCGCGCCGAAGCCAGGACGGCCACGATGGGTGAGGACGTGTACACCATCGGCTATCCCTTGAGCCGCATGCTGGGCAATACCGCGCGCATGAGCCGCGGCCTGCTATCGGCCACCGCCGGGTTGCGCGACAACGACCAGGAAGTGCAGGTCTCCGCCGAAATCCATCCCGGCAACAGTGGCGGCCCGCTGCTCGACCGCGACGGCCAGGTCATCGGCGTCGTCAACAAGACGATCAACCCGAGTGCGGTGGCGCAGGCGACTGGCGGCGCCTTGCCGCAGAACATCAATTTCGCGATCAAGGCCGCGCCGGTGCTGGCCTTCATCAAGGCCGCCGACCCGCGCGCGCAGGCGGCGCTGGCCTTCGACAACAAAGCCGCGGGGCTCGATGTCGCCAGCAAGGCGGTGGCCAAGATCCAGGCCGGCATCGTGGGCCCCGATACCGAGCGCCGCGACAAGATGGTGGTGCGCTTCAACTACGTCAGCATCTGGGACGTCTGGTACCGCTTCCGGGTCTTCGTGCTCGCCGCTTTCGACTACGAAACTCAAGAAGGCCTGTTTGTCGCCGGCCAGGGCCGCGACAACATGGTGAGCAACGAAGAAGTTGTCATCAAGGACACAATGGGCCAGTTCCGCAAGGCGATCGCGCAGCGCTAACGCGCCACGCCGGGCGACGCCGGCGCTTGCGTTCCGCGACAATCGGCGGGTGTCGCAAACGCCCCCCAAACAACGCATCGTCGTCGGCCTCAGTGGTGGCGTCGATTCGGCCGTCAGCGCCTGGCTGCTCAAGCAGGCCGGGCATGAGGTGGTCGGCATCTTCATGAAAAACTGGGAGGACGACGACAGCCTGGCCAGCGACTCCGCGCAAGGGAACTACTGCTCGTCAAACGCCGACTTCGTCGATGCCGCGGCGGTCGCCGATGTCATCGGCATCGAGATCGAACATGTCAATTTTGCGGCCGAGTACAAGGACCGCGTCTTCGCCGAATTCCTGCGCGAATACAGCGCCGGACGCACGCCAAACCCCGACGTGCTGTGCAACGCCGAGATCAAGTTCAAGGCCTTTCTCGACCATGCACTGCGCCTGGGTGCCGACCGCATCGCCACCGGCCATTACGCCCGCGTGCGCGCCTCGGCGGACGGCCGCTTCGAACTGCTCAAGGGGCTCGATCAGACGAAAGACCAGAGTTATTTCCTGCACCGGCTGAACCAGGCGCAGCTGGCCAAGACCTGGTTTCCGGTCGGCGAGCTGCCGAAGGCCGAAGTGCGGCGCATCGCTGCCGAGGCCGGCTTGCCGAATGCGAAGAAAAAAGACTCGACCGGGATCTGCTTCATCGGTGAGCGGCCGTTCCGCGAGTTTTTGAATCGGTATCTGGAGCAAACCCCGGGGCCGATGATTGACGAACGTGGGCGCGAAGTCGGGCGCCACGTGGGCCTGAGTTTTTATACCCTCGGCCAGCGCCAGGGCCTGGGTATCGGCGGGGTGCGCGAAGGCGGCGGCGACCACGCGCCTTGGTATGTGGCGCGCAAGAACATGCAGCGAAACACCTTGCTTGTTGTGCAGGGGCACGCGCACCCGTCACTGCTGTCGCGTTCGCTGCGCGCCGACGACCTGAGCTGGGTCAGCGGCACGCTGCCGCCGGCGGGCGCGCTGGCCGCCAAGACTCGCTACCGGCAGGGCGATGCGCGCTGCCACCTTGCTGGCGGTGCCGGCTCTTTCACGCTCGATTTTGAGCAGGCGCAGTGGGCGGTCACGCCCGGGCAATCAGCCGTGATCTACGACGGCGAGGTGTGCCTGGGCGGTGGGGTCATTGCGTCGGCATCGGAGTCGTCGGCTGAGCTGCCCGCGGCGCAGCCAGCGTAAGCACCCAGGCCTGGCCCGCGGCCGACTCCACGCAGGCGGCGCCGGCGTCGCGCAGCCGGCGGTCCATCATGTTCCTGCAATGTGCGGCGCTGCCTTGCCAGGCCTGCACGGCGACGTCAGCTGTGGCCATTCCGAGGGCGACGTTTTCGGCGACCGTCGTGTGGTCGTAGCCCGCTGCGAGCGCGCGCCGAGCCAGCGATTCGCCGGCCGGGCCCAGGTGTTGCGCTTCGCCGGACATCGCGACCCACGCGGCCTGCCGTTGCGACATCGTTTCGAGTCCGGCATGCCAGCGCAGCGCCGGCGCCGGACCGCGGCGCAGCGACTCCGGGGCACAGGGGATGCCCTCGGTGCGCAGCCGGTTGAGCGCCAGCAGCAGGTCGCCCCGCCAGCTGGGGGGCAGCGCGCCGCAAGGCGCCGGGCCCGCCGCAGCCAGCCCGGCCAAGGTCAACAGCAGACCGCCTACAAGCGCGATGGATTGCATGACCGGCATTGTCGGCGGCGGGTGCGGGTCGCCGGCGTGCCAAACCTGCCGCCTCGGCAACATCCGACAATCGGCGCATGACCGACTTCATCTTCATCCGCCATGGCGAAACCGACTGGAACCGGCAGCAGCGTTTTCAGGGCCAGATCGATGTCCCGCTCAACGCCGCGGGCCACGCCCAGGCGCAGCGGCTCGCCGCACACCTGGGCCGCTGCGCGCGCACCGACGCTTTTTTCACAAGCGACCTGACGCGCGCGCAGCAGACCGCCGCACCGCTGGCCGCGGCCTGGGGCGCGACGCCGCTGCTGCACGCCGGCTTGCGCGAACAGGCCTTCGGTGTGCTCGAAGGCCTGGACGCACCGACGATCCGCGAGCAGCACGCCGAGCTCTGGTCAGGCTGGCTCGAACACCACGCCGACTACGCCTTGCCTGGTGGCGGCGAAAGCCTGCGCGATTTTCACCGGCGCGTGGTGGCAGCGGTGCGTGAACTCGCCGAGGCGCACGCCGGCCGTTCGCTGACCGTGGTCACCCACGGCGGCGTGCTCGACATGCTCTGGCGCACCGCCCACGCCCTGCCGCTGAATGGTCTGCGCAAATGTGAAATTCCGAATGCCGGCATCAACCGGCTGCGCTGGCGCGCCGGCACGCTGGAAGTGCTGGGCTGGGCCGATGCGCAGCATCTGCTGGATGCCGCGCCGCCGCTGACCGCGTAGCTTGCGCCGGTTTGCCGGGTCTTGGCTTCGCTCGGCGCCAAGTCGACCGCTGCCGTGTCGGGCGCGGCGCAGCGTGTACGGCGAGGTGGGTGCAGAGAAGCGGATACAGCGTAGCGGATGCAGCGAACCCGTTGCAACGCATTGGTCGCAACACAATGGTTGCAACGCAGCAGCCGCGGCGTCGCGATCAGAACGGGATGTCGTCGTCCATGTCATCGAACCCGGTCGCCGACTTGGCGGCGGGCTTGGCCGCAGGTACGCTGCGCTGCGGGCTCGGGCTGCGCGCTGGCGCGCCACCACCATCGTCGCCGCCACTACCGGCACCACCGCCACTGCCAGCACCGCCACCACCACCGCCCATGCCTTCACGGCTGCCGAGCATCGTCATGTCGCTGGCGACAACTTCGGTGGTGTACTTTTCGACGCCGTCCTTGTCAGTCCACTTGCGGGTCTTCAAGCGGCCTTCAATATAAACCTGCTTGCCCTTCTTCAGATACTCGCCGGCGATTTCGGCCAGACGGTCGTAGAAGACGACGCGGTGCCACTCGGTTTCTTCGACCTTGTCGCCGGAGTTTTTGTCCTTCCAGCTGCGCGATGTCGCGATCGTTGCGTTGCAGATCGCCGAGCCGCTGGGCGCGTAGCGGACTTCGGGGTCGCGGCCAAGGTGGCCGATGAGAATGACTTTGTTGACCGAGGCCATGCTGGGCTCTCCTTGCGGGTGTGTTGCGGGTGTGTTGCGGTTGTGTTGCCGGTGCGAATCGGGAGTGTTGTCGATGGGCGTCGCGGGTGCGGCCGGCGCCGCGTGAAGGACTTCGATTTCGGTGTGCCGATGATACCGACGCTACCCGCTCAGCCCAACGTTTCCAAGCACGCTCCGAAGCGGGTGCCGCGCACGCCATCTCGGGTGCCGCCGAATGGGGGCCGGGGCCTTACCATCTGAGCCGCTCATGCCTGCTACCAACGCCCTGACCCCTGCCCTTCCCATCGACCCCGCACTGCAGGTGCTGCACGAGGTCTTTGGCTACGCCGCTTTCCGCGGCCAGCAGGCGGCGGTGGTCGAGCAGGTCGTCGGCGGCGCCGACGCGCTGGTGCTGATGCCCACTGGCGGCGGCAAGAGCCTGTGTTACCAGGTGCCGGCAATCGTGCGCCACCGCGCCGGGCAGGGGGTGGCGGTGGTGGTCAGCCCGCTGATCGCGCTGATGCACGACCAGGTCGGCGCGCTGGAAGAGGCCGGCGTTCACGCGGCGTTCCTCAACTCGTCGCTGACGTCCGAAGAAGCGCAGCGCATCGAGCGCGAAATGATGGGCGGCCGGCTGGTGCTGCTGTACGCCGCGCCGGAGCGCATCACCACGCCGCGCTTCCTGGCGCAGCTCGACTCGCTGCACGAGCGCGGGCTGCTGAGCCTGTTCGCCATCGACGAGGCTCACTGCGTGAGCCAGTGGGGACACGACTTTCGCGAAGACTATCTGGCGCTGAACGTGCTGCACGAACGCTATGCCGGCGTGCCGCGCATCGCACTCACCGCCACTGCCGACGACCTGACGCGGGCCGACATCATCCAGCGCCTTCAACTCGAAGAAGCGCGCGTCTTCATCAGCAGCTTCGACCGGCCGAACATCCGCTACACCGTGGTCGGGAAGGACAACGCGCGCGCCCAGTTGCTGCGCTTCATCGGCGACGAACACGAGGGCGAAGCCGGCATCGTGTATTGCCAGTCGCGCAAGAAGGTCGACGAGACCGCGGCCTGGCTGAGCGCCGAGGGCGTGACCGCGCTGCCCTACCACGCGGGACTCGACGCCGATGTGCGCCGTCGCAACCAGTCACGCTTTTTGCGCGAAGAGGGCATCGTGATGGTCGCTACCATCGCCTTCGGCATGGGCATCGACAAGCCCGACGTGCGCTTCGTGGTGCATCTCGATTTACCAAAAAGCGTCGAAGGCTATTACCAGGAAACCGGTCGCGCCGGACGCGACGGCGAAGACTCCGAAGCGATGATGATTTATGGCCTCGCGGACGTGGTGCAGCAGCGCCGCTTCATCGATCAGTCCGAAGCCAGCGAAGATTACAAGCGCGTGAGCACCTCAAAGCTCGATGCACTGCTCGGCCTGTGCGAG
>JAYUSP010000508.1:0-3214 GCA_043755615.1 Betaproteobacteria bacterium | reverse complement strand
ACCAGCTCACGACCGTCGATGCCACCGGCGTCGTTGATTTCACGGATGGCGAAGAAGGTGCCGAACGACTGCGAGATTTCGACGCGAGAGGTGGTGCCGGCGCGCGAAAACAGCACGCCGACGCGAATGGGATCGGTGTTGGCCACAGGGCGATCCTCCCGATATGCGGCAAGAAAAAACAGGTTGATATGGAAAATATTCTGACATGACGCTTGACAGTCTGTCGCGCCTTAAATTAGTCTCGAACGAATCTTTCGTTGCCATCGACAGCATCGTCGATCAGCAACCCGGCACCAGCGCCTTGCAAAACCTTTCAGGTTCAGCAAGGCGTTTTTGCTTGCGAAGCGACCACCTTATTCGTCAGTCCTCAACTGATTGATTGGCCCGATCTCGACGCCCAGGACGCGCGCACGTCCGAGGCATTTTCAACAACCTGACAACAGGAGGGCGTGATGTCTCAACAGGGTTCGGAACACGAAGTATTGGGTGACGAATACGAGCACGTTCCAGTGCCGCTCTCGGCACGGCGAAGCACTTTTTCGGTGTCGATGGTGTGGCTCGGGTTTCCGATGATCATCACCGGCGCCATGACAGGTTCCATCATGGTCGCGGGCATGGGGTTTCAGTCGGCCTTGCTGGCGATGTTGATCGGCAACGCGCTGATGTTTGCCTATGTCGGCTCGCTCGGCTTGCTCGGCACTGCGCGCGGCTTCAACTTCGCGCTCATCGCCAGTGCCGTGTTCGGCAAGAAGGGCTATGTGCTCGCCTCCGGCCTGCTGTCAACGCTGCTGCTGGGCTGGTATGCGGTGCAAACCGGCATCACCGGCAACCTGATCCACACCGCTTTCCAGCTCAACTACCTGACGGTGACGATCCTCGCCGGCGCGCTCTACCTCGGCATCACCTTCGTCGGCATTCGCGGCCTGCACTGGATCGGGCTCGTCTCGGTGCCGCTGTTCGTCGTGCTCGGCGGCTGGGTGGCGTTTGATTCCGCAGCGGTGGCCGGGTGGGACAAGGTCATCGCCTATGCCGGAACCAAGCCCGAGATGCCGATGGCCTTCGGGATCGGCCTGACGATCGTGATCACGCTGTTCGTCGATGCGGGCACGGTCACGGCGGACTTCAACCGTTGGTCTGCCGACAAGAAAAGTTCGCTGATCGCGACCTTTTGCGCGTTCCCGATGGCCAACCTGATGGCCATGTTGGTCGGCGGTGTGATGACCGCTGCGCTTGCCGTGCCATCGCCACAGCCGTTCGGCCTGGACAACATGTTCGGCTACCTGCTGGCGCAAAACATGCCGTGGCTGTCGGTCGTCGCGTTCGTGTTCCTGTTCTGCAATCTCGGTTCGGTGTGCGCGCACTGCCTGTACAACTCGGCGGTGGGCTGGTCTCGCATCGGTAACGGTCGCATGCGACTCTTCGCCGTTGGCCTGGCCGTGGTCGGGATCCTCATCGCCGCGGCCAATGTCTGGGCCCTGTTCATTCCCTGGCTGTCGTTGCTCGGGATCCTGGTGCCGCCCATCGGCGCCATCATCCTTGCCGACCTCTATTACGTGCGGCCGGGCGCGCAGAGCCGGGCCGACTGGCGGCCGCAGGCCTTTGCGGCCTGGGCCGTCGGCTCGCTGGTGGCGTATGTCGTCGAGACGTTCGCGCCGCAGTTCTCCACCGCCATCACCGCCTTCATCGCGGGTGGCTTGTGCTACCTGCTGCTCAGTGCCATGTCGGGGTCGCGTACCGATGCGGCGCTCGGCACCGCCGAGCGCTGAACTGAAAGCACCGCGTGGACTACGAAATATTCGATCTCGCCAACGTCGTTCTGCAAGGCGGCGCCACGCTGCGCGATGCCAAGCTGGCATACAAGACCTACGGCACCCTGAACGCCGACAAGAGCAATGTCATCGTCTACCCGACCTGGTACTCGGGCCAGCACCCGGACAACGAGTGGTTGATCGGCGAAGGCATGGCGCTGGATCCGGGCAAGTACTTCATCATCGTCCCGAACATGCTAGGCAACGGCCTGTCTTCGTCGCCGAGCAACACGCCAGCGCCTTACGACCGGGCGCGATTTCCGAACATCACGCTTTACGACAACGTGACCTTGCAGCACCGGCTCGTGACCGAGAAGTTCGGCGTCAGCAAGATCAAACTCGTCGTCGGCTGGTCGATGGGGGCGCAGCAAACCAACCAGTGGGGTTGCCTCTACCCCGACATGGTCGAACGCATCGCGCCGTTCTGCGGTTCGGCCAAGACGGCGCCCCATAACTTCGTGTTCCTCGAAGGCGTCAAGGCTGCGCTCACGAACGATGAGGCCTGGAAGAACGGCTGGTACGAGTCGCCGCCGACGAAGGGCTTGCGCGGCGTCGGTCGCGTGTATGCCGGTTGGGGCCTGTCGCAGCCGTTCTACATGCAGGAACTTTGGCGCGGCATGGGCTACAGCTCACTGGAAGATTTTTTGGTGGCCTTCTGGGAGGGCTTCTTCCTGCCGAAGGACGCGAACAATCTGCTCGCGATGCTTTGGAGCTGGCAGCACGGTGACATCAGCGCGAACCCGGTGTTCAACGGCGACTTCAAGAAAGCACTCGGCGCGATCAAGGCCAAGGCCGTCGTGATGCCGGGCGAGATGGACCTTTACTTTCCCGTCGCCGATAACGAAGCGGAAGTTGCACAGATGCCGAACGCGGTCTGTGTACCGATCCCCGGCGTCTGGGGCCACTTTGCCGGCGGTGGCGCGAACCCGCCGGACACGAAGTTTATCGACGACCACCTCAAGGCCTTGCTCGCGAGCTGACAAAGCCGCAGCGCCGCCGGTGAGGAATCAAGGAGCGATCAAATGGCAAACGGAAACGAAATCTGCTCGATGGATGCGGTCACGCTGGCCGCGTTAATCCGTGCGAAGAAGCTGTCGGCGCTGGAAGTTACCGACGCGGTGCTGGCGCGCATGGAAGCGCTCGAACCGACCTTGCACGCGTTCTGCACGCCCACGCCGGACCTCGCTCGAGCAGCAGCGAAACAGCTCGACAAGCGCCTCATGGCGAACGAAAAGGTCGGGCCGCTGGCCGGCGTGCCGTGGGGCTGCAAGGACTTGCTCTGCACGGCAGGTGTCAAGACAGTGTCAGGCTCGCACGCCTACGCCGACTTCGTGCCCGACGAGGACGACATCGTCGTCGAGCGCATGCGCGATGCCGGGGCCATCATGCTCGGCAAGACCAACGTG
>JAYUSP010000507.1:0-9780 GCA_043755615.1 Betaproteobacteria bacterium | reverse complement strand
CACGCGTCGCGCGTGGCCACCGAAGACCTGCTCGACCGTGTGCGCCTAAGCCACATCGCCGGCGAAATGGTGGCTAACCTTGCACATGGCCAGCAGCGCCAGTTGGAGATCGGCATGGCGCTGGCCGGCGCGCCGCGGTTGATTCTCTTCGACGAGCCCGCCGCCGGGCTGTCACCCGCCGAGCGGCGTGAACTCGTCGCGCTGTTGCGCGCCTTGCCGGCGCACATGAGTTATGTGCTCATCGAGCACGACCTCGATATCGCACTGCGTGTCGTCGAGCGCGTGACCGTGATGCACAACGGCCGCGTGCTGCGGCATGGCACGCCGGACGAGATCGAAAACGACGCCCAGGTGCAGGCGATCTACATGGGCGGCAAACACTGATGGCCTGGCGCGATCGCAATCGCTATCGCAATCCGGGCCGCGAGCCGGCGCCGCAAGCACCGCGCGGACCGCATGCACCGCAAGCGCCGGGTTCACCGGTGCTCGTTGTCGAAGGCCTGGACGTCTACTACGGTCGCGCGCATGCGCTGCAAGGTGTGAGCCTGATCATCGAGCAGGGCGTCTTCGGCATCGTCGGCCGCAACGGCATGGGCAAGACGACCCTGTGCAACGCGATCACCGGCCTGGTGCCGGCCAGCGGCAGCATCAAGCTGTTCGGCGAAGAAGTCCTTGGGCAGGCCGCGCACCGCATCACCCGGCGCGGCATCGCCTACGTGCCGCAGGGGCGGCGCATCTGGCCGTCGCTGAGTGTCGATGAAACGCTGCGCCTGGTCGCGCGCCAGCGTCGCGAGGTCGACCGCATCTATGTGATGTTTCCGCGCCTGGCCGAACGCCGCGGCCACGGCGGCGCGCAGCTTTCGGGCGGCGAGCAGCAGATGCTGGCCATCGGCCGCGCGCTGCTGCTTGAGCCGCGGCTGCTGGTGATGGACGAGCCGACCGAAGGCCTGGCGCCGTTGATCGTCGAGCAGGTGGCGCAATCGTTGCGGCGGCTGGCGCAGGAAGGCGAGATCGCGGTGCTGCTCATCGAGCAGAACCTGGGTGTGGCGATCGATGTTGCCGACCGCATCGGCGTGATGGTCAACGGCCGTATCGCCCACGAAATGCCGGCCGCCGAATTGGCCGCCGACCGTGCGTTGCAAGAGCGCTTGTTGGGCGTGCGCTCGGGACCCGACGACGACGAGGCCATCGACGCCGTGCCGGCGCCCACGCCGGACGATGCGGCGCCGCAACGGGTCTACACCGTGCGCCGCGCACATGCCGACGGCGCGCCGTCGCTGAACGATCTGCCGACCCGCAGCGTGCGTGGTTTCAACCGCTGGAACGCCGGCGATGCCGCGGCGCCGGTGGTCGATGTATCACGCGATGGTGAGCGGGCTCTGACGGGCGACACGGCATCAATACGATCGAGCGCGGTTGCCGGTTCGGCTGCCGCTTCGCTGGCAGGTTCGCTGGCAGGTTCGCTGGCCGGTTCGTTTGCCGGTTCGCTTGCTGGGCAACCACCTTCGATCGAGACGCTCTCCGCACGCGCGCGTTCGGCTGCCGTCTTCGACTTCCCCGTGGCGGCCAGCAGCGGCCGCGCGGCGTATGTCGCCGGCACTTTCGACACCAAGGCGCGCGAGTTGTTCTACCTGCGCCAATGCCTTGAAAAACTCGGCCTGCGTGTGGTCACGGTCGACCTGGCCACCAGCGGCCGGCCTTCGCCGGCCAGCGTGCACCCGCGCGAAGTTGCGCGCCACCACCCGCAGGGCGAAGCGGCGGTTTTCAGCGGCGACCGCGGCAGCGCGGTCAGCGCGATGGCGCTGGCCTTCGAGCTCTATATCCAGACCCGCAGCGACCTCGGCGGCATCATCTCCGCCGGCGGCTCGGGCGGCACCTCGCTGGCGACACCGGCGATGCGCGCGCTGCCCATCGGCTGCCCGAAGGTGATGGTCTCGACGATGGCCTCGGGCGACACCCGGCCCTATGTCGGCCCGAGTGACATCTGCATGATGTATTCGGTCACCGATGTGCAGGGCATCAACCGCATCAGCGAGCGTGTGCTGGGCAACGCAGCGCATGCGCTGGCCGGGATGATCACGCACCCGGTAGCCGTGGAGACGGTGGCCAAGCCGGCGATCGGGCTGACGATGTTCGGTGTCACCACGCCCTGTGTGCAGGCCGTGACCAAAACGTTGTCAGACAAGTTCGACTGCCTCGTTTTCCACGCTACCGGCGTCGGGGGCCAGTCGATGGAAAAGCTCGCCGACTCCGGGCTGCTCGCGGGTGTGATCGATGTCTCGACGACCGAGATCGCCGATGAAATCGTCGGCGGCGTGCTCTCCGCCGGGCCGACGCGGCTGGATGTTTTTGCCCACCACACGATTCCCTATGTCGGCTCCTGCGGCGCGCTGGACATGGTCAATTTTGGCGCCTGGGACACGGTGCCCGAGCGCTTCAAGGCGCGCAAGCTGTACCGCCACAACCCGACCGTGACGCTGATGCGCACGACTGCCGAAGAGTGCCAGCGGATCGGCGAGTTCATCGCCGCAAAGTTGAACGCGATGCGCGGGCCGGTGCGCTTCCTGATCCCGCAAGCCGGCGTATCGGCGATCGACAAGGTGGGCCAACCCTTCCACGACCCCGACGCTGACCAGGTGCTTTTCACGAGCATTGAAAAGAACTTTCGCGCCGGCGCCAACCGGCGTGTGCAACGCCTGCCGCTGCATATCAACGACGAGGCCTTTGCTGCGGCGCTGGTGGCCGCCTGGCAAGAGATCGCGTCGCGCGACGACACGATCACGTCAAACCATTCCACCCCTTCAATCGTCACCCGCCAACATGCCCCGTATCGCTAGACAAACGCTGCTGGCGCGATTTCGCGCCAAGATCGCCGCCGGTTTGCCGCTCGTGGGCGGCGGCGCCGGCACCGGCCTGTCGGCGAAGTGCGAAGAAGCCGGCGGCATCGACCTCATCGTGATCTACAACTCGGGCCGCTACCGCATGGCCGGACGCGGCTCGTTGGCCGGCTTGATGGCCTACGGCAACGCCAACGAGATCGTCTGCGAAATGGCGCATGAAGTGCTGCCGGTGGTGCAGCACACACCGGTGCTGGCGGGTGTCAACGGCACCGACCCGTTCATGATCCCCGAGGCGTTTTTTGCGCGGCTGATCGGCCTGGGGTTTTCTGGCGTGCAGAACTTCCCGACCGTCGGCCTGATCGACGGCACCTTCCGCGCCAACCTTGAAGAAACCGGCATGGGTTACGGCATCGAGGTCGACATGATCCGGCGCGCGCATGCGCTTGATCTGCTCACCACGCCCTATGTTTTCAGCGAACAGAACGCACGTGAGATGGTCGCGGCGGGTGCCGATATCGTCGTCTGCCATCTCGGGCTGACCACCGGCGGCGCGATCGGTGCCGGCACCGCGTTGAAGCTTGCCGACTGCGTCGTGCCGATCAAGGCTTGGGCGGACGCAGCCAAAGCCGTCAACCCCGAGGTCATCGTGCTCTGCCACGGCGGCCCGATCGCAACACCCGACGATGCGCAATTCATCATGCGCGCCTGCCCCGAGATCCACGGCTTTTATGGCGCGAGTTCGATGGAGCGGCTGCCGACTGAAGTGGCGCTGACCGAGACGACGCGGCGCTTCGTCGCCATGACCCGCTGAGCCATCGGCCTTCGCAACCGCAACCGCAACCGAATCCCCATCCGCATCCGCATCCGCAGACCCACCATGTCCCGCCGCGCCCGACCCATCGCGATCGCAGCCCTCGTGGCCAGCGCTGCCTGCGCGCTGCCGGTCGCTCGTCAATCGGTGCCGGCGCCAGAGTCGATTGCCTCACGCGCCGCGGCGGTGTTGCAGGAGGCCGCCGCCACGGCATCGTTCAACGGCGCGGTGGTACTCATGCGCGATGGCCAGGTGGTCTACGAAGGGGCGGTCGGGCTGGCGCAGCGCCATCCCGCCAGCGCCTACACCACCGACACACCCAGCGACGGCGGCTCGCTGGCCAAGACGATGACGGCCGCCGCCGTCTGGGAGCTGGTCGCCGAGGGCCGCCTGAAATTCGACGACCCGGTGGTGCGCTACCTGCCCGAGTATCCGCACCGCGCCCACACGGTGCGTGACCTCGTCACGCATCGCAACGGTCTGCCCGACTACGACTATTTCGATGCCGACTTCAAGCCCGGGCAGGTGCGCGACACCGCCGACCTGCTGGCCGTGCTGGCGCGCCGCCCGCCGCCCGCGGCGCTGGCTTCCGGGGTGAATGTCGAGTACTCCAACTTCGGCTTCGACCTGGCCGCGCTGATTGTCGAGCGCATCAGCGGCCACAAGATCGGCGCCTGGTGGCAGCAGCGCTATTTCAAACCCCTGGGCATGAACAGCGCCTTTGCCCGGCCGGCACGCTTTGCCGATTGGCCGGTGCCGCGTGCGCCCGGGTACCGCCTGCGGGCCGGCGAATGGCAGCTCTTCGACGCGTTTGATGGTGAGGGCTTCATCGGCGGCTCCAACGTGCACGCGAGTGCGCGCGACTGGGCCCGCTGGGGTGACGCGTTTGCACGCGGGCAGGTCATGCCCAGCGAACGGCTCGACGCTGGCCTGCGCGAGCCGATGTTCGACAGCGGCATGGCGGGCGGCCTGCGCCGCCTGAGCTGGTATTGCGACGACGGCGCGCAGCGTTGCCATTACAGCGGCGCCTACAACGCCTTCTACGCGCAGGTCTACTTTGATCGCACGCGGCGCGAGGTGGTGGCCTATGTCAGCAACAGCACCCTGCCACCCTGGCGCTGTGCCGGCCTCACGCGCGACTTCGTCGACGTGCTCGCCGAGCGCACGATCACTTCAGAGGCGATGCCGTCGCCGCTGCGCATCGATAAGAAGGACTTCAGCCGCTGGGTGGGCGACTATGCCGCGCCCGGTGTGGGCCCGTTGGCCTTGAGCCTGGCCGACGGCCGCTTGCTTGTGCGTGTCGGGCGCGGCGAGCTGGCCTCGGTGTTTCAAGTCACGGGCGCGGTTTTCTACGCGCCGCTCCTCGATCTGTGGCTGGCGTTTTCGGGCTCGCCCGAGACCGCCACGCTGCATGTGCGTTCGATTTTTCATTCAACCGACGCAAAGCGCTCCGTGGCGCCTGCTGCGGCCAAGTCCTGATCTGGAGAACTTCCCATGACCGGTGCCGCATTTGGCAGTTTCATTCTTGGCCTGATCGTCGTCGCGATCGTGGTCGCCATCGGCGTCTGGTTGCTGCACTGGCTCTACTTGCGCAGCAGCAAGGAACGCGCTTTTGTGCGCACCGGGCTGGGCGGGCAGAAGGTGGTTGTTGACGGCGGCGCCTTTGTGCTGCCGATCGTGCACGACGTGATCCCGGTGAACATGAATACGCTGCGGCTGGAGGTCAGCCGCGGCCGCGACAAGGCGCTGATCACCAAGGACCGGATGCGTGTCGACGTCATCGCAGAGTTTTATGTGCGTGTCGCCACGGCGCCCGAGTCGGTGGCGGCGGCGGCGCAGACGCTGGGTCTGCGCACGATGGAGCCTGAGCAGTTGAAGGAGCTGGTGGAGGGCAAGTTTGTCGATGCGCTGCGCACCGCAGCGGCCGAGATGACGATGGAAGAGCTGCACGAAAAACGCGGCGTCTACGTGAAGAAGGTGCGCGAGGCAGTGGCCGAGGACCTGAAGAAAAACGGCCTCGAACTCGAAGCTGCTTCGCTGACCCAGCTCGACCAGACCGGAATGGAATATTTCAACCCGAGCAACGCCTTCGACGCCGAGGGCCTGACCCGCCTGACCGAGCAGATCGAGCACAGAAAAAAACAACGCAACGATGTCGAGCAGGACACCCTGATCGCAATCCGCAACAAGAATCTTGAGGCCGAAAAGCTGTCACTCGACATCGACCGCGAAAGTGAATACGCGCGCCTGGGCCAGCAACGCGAGGTCGAGATCGCGCGCGCGCGGCAGCGCTCCGAGGTCGCCACCGAACGCGCCCAGCGTGAGCAGGACGCTGAAGGTGCGCAGATTGCGGCCAAGCAGGCCATCGAAGGCGCGCGCATCCGCTCAGAGCAGAGCATCGAGCAGGCACGCATCGGCAAGGAACGCACGGTGCAGGGCGCGGAGATCGAACGCCGGCAGGCGCTGGAACTGGCCGAGCAGCAACGTGCGATCGCGATCGCGATCGAGAGCAAGGCGCAGAGTGAAGCCCAAGCGGCGGCCGATACCGCACGCGCCGATGCGGTGACCGCCGAAGAGCGGGTCTTCACCGCGCGTGAAGTCGAGATGGCCGAGCGCAAAAAAGCGATCGAATTGATCGGCGCGCGCCAGGTCGCCGAGCGCGAAGCGCTGCGCCTGACCTCGGCGGCCAACGCCGAAAAAGAAGCCAGCGCCGACCGCGGCCATGCGATCCGCGCCCAGGCCGAGGCCGACGCCGATGCCGACAAGATCAAATCGATGGCGATGCGCGTACGCGCCGAGATCGAGGCCGAAGCGCTGCGCCTGATGAACGATGCGCACAATATGCTCAGCCCCGAGGCGCGCATGTCGGCGCTGCGCATGCGGCTGGTCGAAAAAGCCGAGGGCATCATCCGCGAATCGGTGCGCCCGATGGAGCGCATCGAGGGCATCAAGATCCTGCATGTCGATGGCCTCGGCGGCTCCGGAGGCGGGGGCGACGGCGGACATGGGGGACATGGCGGCGGTGGCAACTTTGCCGACGGGGTTGTCAACTCGGCGCTGCGCTTTCGCGCCCAGGCGCCGCTGGTCGACCAGTTGCTGCGCGAGATCGGCATCGAGGGCGGCGATATCCAGCGCCTGGTCGGCGCGGCGAGTGGCGCCACCGTGGCATTGCCGCCAGCAGCGCCAGCGGCACCTGCGGCACCTGCGCAGGCCAGGGAGTAGACCGTGATCCGCGTCTATGTCTCCAGCGTCATCGACGCCGCGGCCGACAGCGTCTGGTCGCGCATCCGCGACTTCAACGCGTTGCCGCAGTGGCACCCGGCAATCGCCGACAGCCGCATCGAAAACAACCAGCCGAGTGACCAGGTCGGCTGCATCCGGCACTTCCACACCCGCGACGGCGGCATGATCCGCGAGCGCCTGCTCGCCTTGAGTGACTTCGACTTCAGTTGCACCTACGAGATCCTCGAAAGCCCGATGGGCGTCGACAGCTATGTCGCCACCTTGAAGCTCACGCCCGTCACCGACGGCGGCCGTTGTTTTGCCGAATGGAGCGCCGAGTTCGACTGCGCTGAAAAGCACGAACGCGAGCTGACACGGACCATCGGCGACGGCGTCTTCCAGGGTGGCTTCGACGCCTTGAAGCGGCACTTCGGTCGCCGCTGAAGCGGCCTCGCGCATCCGCCCCGACTCTTCTGCCCGAAGGCCGGCCCCCGTGCTGCAAAAAGTCATCCGCTCAACCATCATCGACGCCCCCATCGAGCGTGTCTGGGCGCTGCTGCGCGACTTCAACAGCCATGACCGCTGGCACGATGTCGTCGCGTCGAGCCGCATCGAAGGCGCCGAAGCGCCGACGCAAGTCGGCTGCGTGCGCAGTTTCGAGTTGGCTGACGGCAACCGGATCCGCGAGCAGTTGCTGACGCTCGACGACCGCGAATACAAAAGCACCTACTGCATCGTCGAAACAACCGTGCCCTTGCAGCGTTATGTCGCGACCGTGACGCTCAAGCCGGTCACCGACGGCGATCGCACTTTCTGGCATTGGGAGTCGACATTCGCGACGTCGCCGGGACGCGAGCGCGAACTGCGCGAGATGGTCGCCAGCGGCGTCTACGAAGCCGGCTTCGAGAATCTGCGCCGGCACCTGGCTGCCGGCGCTGACTTGCGCACGGCAGGCGCGGCGCCGATGCCGACGGCGTTGCCGATCGCCACGCGCAGGGTTGTTGTTCGTGCCTACGGCGACGCAAGGCAACTGATGGCTGAGAACGCGCAAGCCAGCGCGCCGGCCGCGGATGAGGTGCGCATCCGCCAGCGCGCGATCGGTGTCAACTACATCGACATCTATCTGCGCCGCGGCTGGATCCCGACGATGCTGGAGCCCGGCGGCGCGCCGGGCATGGAGGCCGCAGGCACCGTGATCGATGTCGGCGCCGATGTCAACGGCCTGCTGCCGGGTGACCGCGTGGCCTACCTCGGCCCGCTGCCCGGGGCCTACTGCGGCGTGCGCTCGGTGCCGGCCCACTGGGTCGTCAGGCTGCCAGCGGCAGTCGAAGACGAAGTCGCTGCCGCCGTACTGCTCAAGGGCCTGACCGCCGACTGCTTGCTGCGCGACCTCGGCCGCATCGAGCCCGGCACCCGGCTGCTGGTGCACGCCGCGGCGGGCGGCGTGGGGCTGCTCGTATGTGCCTGGGCGGCAAAGCTCGGCGCCCAGGTCGTCGGCACGGTATCCAGCGAAGAAAAGGCGCGTGTCGCGCGTGACCATGGTTGCGAGCAGGTCATCGTCACCAGCGACTACCGGTTTGCCGACGCGGTGCAGCGCCACTGTGGTGGTGCCGATGTGGTCATCGACGGGCTCGGTGACGCCGCCTTCGACGAGAACTTCTGCGCGCTGGCGCGCCGCGGCCACTGGATCAGCCTCGGCCAGGCCAGCGGCGCGCTGCGCGCGGTCGACGCCAATCTGCTGGTGCAGAAGTCGTTGACCTTTTCGCGCCCGGTGGTCTTCGACTACATCGCCAGCCGGGCCGAACTGGGCGAGCGCGCGCAACGGGTGTGGGCGGCGCTGGCCGACGACACGCTGCACAAGCCATTGATCGAGCGCCATTCGCTGGAAGCCGCGGCGCAGGCGCACGAGCGGCTCGAATCGCGGCGCACAGTGGGCTCGCTGGTGCTGGTGGTTTGAGCCGGCGTGTCCTGCAAATCATCAACCAGGGCGTAAGCTGCGGCTCGACAAAGTTGGAACCGCCGGAGGGCAGACATGAAGAGAAGCCAATTCACTGCAACGCTCGTTGCTGTCGCGGCATTTGTCGGCGCGGCGCATTCGGCTGCCGTGTCCGGCCTGGGCACCTGGGCAAGCACGTTGCACGCGCGCGACCTGGACGGCAACGGCCAGACCGATGCCTTTTACGACCAGACGCTCAACCTCACGTGGTTGCGCCAGTCCCTCGTGGGCGGGCCGCTGAGCTTGGTGGCGGCGCAAACATGGGCCGGCGATTGGGCGAGCAGTCTGGACTTCGGCGGCCACGCCGACTGGCGGCGCCCGACGGCGCTGGACGCCCTTGGTGCAACCAGCGAAATGACCCAACTGCTGTACACGACGCTGGGCAACAAGCCCTTCTGCGACACCATCGGCGACTGCCCACAGACCGGTTGGGCGTTGAGCAATACGGGTGACTTTCAAAACCTGCAATCCGTCGTCGAATCGACCGGCACTACGACCGCTGCCGCCTGTACCGGTGGTGCGCTGTTGCAACTGGTCTGCTTCGGCGCCCAGAACGTGTACCTCCGGCGCGAGGTCTTGTATGCCCTGGCCGTGCGCGACGGTGATGTGCCGGCCGTGATACCGGAACCCGGGACTTATGCGCTGATGCTGGCCGGCCTGGGGTTGCTGGGTTTGGCCGCCCATCGCCGTCGCCGTTGATTCATTGGCACCGCGCCAAGCCACGAGGCACCCCGTCGATGATCCAGGGCATGAACCACTTCACCGTCACGGCCGCAGACCGCGACCGGACCGCTCGAATCGCGGCGCACAGCGGGCTCGCTGGTGCTGATGGTTTGAGCGGCGGCGGCGGCAGGCCGCCGCCCAGCTAAGATGCCGCATCGATGAACGCCGCTCCCCGACGCTGCCGCAAT
>JAYUSP010000506.1:0-9803 GCA_043755615.1 Betaproteobacteria bacterium | reverse complement strand
TCCACCGCGACCGGGGCGATTGCCGCGGCACGGCGAGAGGCGATCCACTTGCCCAGACCGAGCACGAGCAGCGCACCCGCGACGCCGGCCCCGTAGCGCGCAAAATCCGTGACGACGATCTTCGGCAGCTGCGGCAAGACGTCCGGATTGGCAAGCGCGGGGTCGGTGACCAGCATCGTTCCGGCGATCCAGCCGAGCAACATCCCGCCGACGGTGATGATCACCGGAAAGCGGTCCATCAACTTGATGACCAGTTGGCTGCCCCACACGATGATGGGGATGCTGACCAGCACGCCAAAGATGACCAGCTTCATGCTGTGTTCGCTGCCAGAGGACTCGGCGGCGCCGGCGATGGCGATCACGTTGTCGACGCTCATCACGAGGTCGGCCACGATCACCGTTTTGACCGCGCCCCACAACCTGTCGCTGCCTTCGATATTGGCGTGCCCCTCGCCATGTTCGGGCAGCAGCAGCTTGACGCCGATCCAGACCAGCAGCACCGCGCCGACAACCTTGAGGAACGGTATCGCCAGGAGCGTCAACGCAAAAAAGATGAGGATCACGCGAAGCACGATCGCGCCCGCCGTGCCCCACAGGATGCCCTTGGTACGCTGGGCCGGCGGCAGCTTGCGACAGGCCAGTGCGATGACGACCGCGTTGTCGCCGCCCAGCAGGATGTCGATCATGATGATCTGACCGACCGCAATCCAGAACTCCGGCGTCATGAGCGCTTCCACGGCATTCTCTGTTGGCTGTTTGCGCGCGCTGCTAGAGCAACGCTTTCAGCAGCCGCGCCATCTCGGACGGGTTGCGCGTCACGGTGAAACCGCACTCCTCCATGATTGCCAACTTGGCGTCGGCGGTATCGGCACCGCCCGAGATCAGCGCGCCGGCATGGCCCATGCGCTTGCCCGGCGGCGCGGTGACCCCGGCGATGAAACCGACGATCGGTTTTTTCATATTCGCCTTGCACCAGCGCGCGGCGTCGGCTTCGTCGGGGCCGCCGATCTCACCGATCATGATCACGGCGTCGGTGTCGGGGTCGTCGTTGAACAGGCGCATCACGTCGATATGTTTCAGGCCATTGATCGGGTCGCCGCCAATGCCCACTGCGCTGGATTGCCCGAGGCCGATTTCGGTGAGTTGCGCGACCGCCTCGTACGTCAACGTGCCGGACCGGCTGACAACACCCACACTCGCCCCTTTCTGGCCCTTGCGGTGGATATGCCCCGGCATGATGCCGATCTTGATTTCTTCCGGCGTGATCAGCCCAGGGCAGTTGGGGCCCAGCAGCAGGGTTTTTTTGCCGCCGGCCGCTTCGCGTGCGGTCATGCGGTTGCGCACCTCAAGCATGTCGCGCACGGGGATGCCTTCGGTGATGCAGATGACGAGGTCGAGGTCGGCCTGCACCGCTTCCCAGATCGCCGCGGCGGCGCCGGCCGGAGGCACGTAAACCACGCTGACCGTGGCGCCCGTGGCGGCCTTGGCGGCCTGCACGCTGGCGTGGATCGGAATGCCTTCGAAATCTTCGCCGGCACGCTTGGGGTTCACACCGGCGACGTAGCAATTCACGCCGTTGGCGTAGTCGCGGCACATGCGGGTGTGGAACTGCCCGGTCTTGCCGGTGATGCCCTGCGTGATGACCTTGGTGTTCTTATCGATCAGGATGCTCATGCTCGTATGCCCCGGCGCTGCGTTATTTGACCGCCGCGACGATCTTCGTCGCGGCTTCGGCCATGGTGTCGGCGCTGATGACGGCCAAGCCTGATTCGGCGAGCAGCTTCTTGCCGATCTCCTCGTTGGTGCCCTTCATGCGCACCACCAGCGGCACCGTCAGGTTCACCGCCTTGCACGCGGCGATCACACCTTCGGCGATCGTGTCGCAGCGCATGATGCCGCCGAAGATATTGACCAGGATGCCTTTGACATTCTTGTTGGCGAGCATGATCTTGAAGGCCTCGGTGACCTTCTCGGCGGTGGCACCACCGCCGACATCGAGAAAGTTCGCCGGCTCGCCGCCAAAGAGCTTGATCGTGTCCATCGTCGCCATCGCCAGCCCGGCGCCGTTGACGAGACAGCCGATATTGCCGTCCAGACTGATGTAGCTGAGGTCGAACTTGCTGGCCTCGATCTCGGCGGGGTCTTCTTCGTCGAGGTCGCGGTAAGCCACGATTTCCGGTTGGCGATAGAGCGCATTCGAGTCGAAGTTGAACTTCGCATCCAGCGCCTTCACGCGCCCGTTGCTCTCGAGGATCAGCGGGTTGATCTCGGCCAGCGAGGCGTCGGTCTGCATGTAGCAGGTGTAGAGTTTTTTCAGCACCTCCACGGCCTGCGCCTGGCTCGGCCCCGGCACACCGATGCCGTTGGCAAGCTCGACCGCCTGCGCGTCGGTGAGCCCGACCAGCGGGTCGACAAAGACCTTGATGATCTTTTCGGGGGTCTTGTGCGCGACCTCCTCGATGTCCATGCCACCTTCGGAGCTGGCCATCATGGCCACCTTCTGCGTCCCGCGGTCGGTGAGCGCGGCGACGTAGTACTCCTTCTTGATGTCAGCGCCTTCTTCGATCAGGAGGCGGCGAACCTGCTGGCCCTTTGGTCCGGTCTGGTGGGTCACCAGTTGCATGCCCAGAATCTGGCCGGCAAGCGCCTTCACCTCGTCGATCGAGCGCGCGAGCTTGACGCCACCGCCCTTGCCCCGCCCGCCAGCGTGGATCTGCGCTTTCACGACCCAGAAGTTGCCGCCGAGTTTCTGCGCTGCTTCGGTCGCTTCCTGCACCGTGAACGCCGGGTAGCCGCGAGGCACCGGCACGCCAAACCGGCGCAGGACTTCCTTGCCTTGGTATTCGTGGATCTTCATCGTGGCGTCTCTTTATTCTGTCGGTCGAGCGGCGGAATCGGTCAGGGGCGCGGCGCGGCAGCACTTCAGCGGGGGGTGGTCTTCGCGCCCGGATTGTGATCGCTGCGGCTGTCGTCCCGCTTGCGATGCCAGCGCTGGTAATGCAGGCGCACCGCCTCGCCTTCGACGCGCAAGGCGTGACAGCGGTCGATCTGGAACGGCTGTGTGGCATCGGGCCCGCTGCCTCGGGTATCGATGACCTCACCGGCAAAAGCCTGGATCACGGCCGTCGGCAAGACCTGGGCCAGTTCAGTCAGGTGCGTGCAGCCTCGAACGCCGCCCAGGCGCTCTTGCACCGCGCGGCGAAAACCCTGCAGCAGGTTCAGCCCGGCCAGGCCGGCGTAGGCGTCGCCATGGTCGTCGCAGTGCGCGCCATGCGGCACCCAGGTCGACGCCGAACCGGCTTCGATGATGTTGAGTTTTTCGTCAACGACCAGGCGCAGCAGCAGGTCGTGGATCGGGCGCGTGGGCGGCCGCGGCCCGTCGGACGTGTGCAGCGCGCGGGTCTTCAGGTCCACGAGCTGCGCATCGACTTCCCAGAAACCATCGCCCCGCGCGAAGATCTGCACGTCGATGGTGCGGCGGTGTTTGAGCAGGCGGTGCGCGGCAGGCGTGGGAAGCGGCATCGGTGGACCGGAGGTCGATGGGCGGTGCATGGACCGGCGGCGCGGGCCCGCCGCGCGAGCAGCCTGGGCGGCGCAGGGCACTTTAGCATGCTGCGCTGCGGCATTCGGGCCGCAAGGCACCGCTGGCGCTGTCGCAAGCGCAGCCGCAACCGGTCCGGACAGCGCTCAGCCGCCGTCTTCGTCACTGCCGGCGATGACCTTGCGGATGGTCTCCGGCGTGAACCCGCGCGCGGCGAGAAAGCGCATCTGGCGCGCGCGCTCGGCCGCATCGCGCGGCGGCTGGCCAAAACGCGCGGCCCACACGCGCTGCCCGCGCGCGACCTCGCTGGCCTTGAGCGCCTGGCGCTGGTCGTCGTCGGGCGCCGCGCCATGCAGCTTGAGCTCCTGCTCGATGCGCCGGTTGCCATAACGTGCCGCCCTGGCATGCAGCCGGCTTTCGACAAACCGTGCATCCGACAACTGGCCAGCGGCCTGCAGCGCATCGAGCAGCGGCTCGATATCGCTGGCGTCGATGCGTGGCGCAGCGTCGGCGTCAGCGTCAAAGTCAACGCCAAGCTCTACGCCGGCCGCGCGGCGCTCGATCCCGCGCAACCAGTGCAGCAGCTTGCGCCGCAGTTCCTGCCGCGAATGCTCACGTTGCGCCAGCCACATCAAGGCGCGCTCGCGCAGCGTGGCGGCTGGCCGGTTCATCATCGACGTCGTTGCCGCTTCTTGGGGCGCGCCCCGGTCGGGCCTCGGCGGGGCGAGGCTCCGGTCGGCCTCAACCGGCAGCGCTGCCGGCCGCCAGCAGCAGCGGGATGCCCATCGCTTCGCGAACCTTGTTTTCGATCTCGATCGCCAGGTCGGCGTTTTCGCGCAGGAACTCGCGCGCGTTGTCCTTGCCCTGGCCGATCTTCTCGCCGTTGTAGGCGTACCAGGACCCGCTCTTTTCAAGCACCCGGGCGTTGACACCCATATCGACGATCTCGCCCAGGCGGCTGATGCCTTCGCCGTAGAGGATGTCGAATTCGGCGGTCTTGAACGGCGGCGCGACCTTGTTTTTCACGACCTTGACCTTGGTCTCGCTGCCGATGACTTCTTCGCCCTTCTTGATGCTGCCGGTGCGGCGGATGTCCAGCCGCACCGAGGCGTAGAACTTCAGCGCATTGCCGCCGGTGGTGGTTTCGGGGTTGCCGAACATGACGCCGATCTTCATGCGGATCTGGTTGATGAAGATAACCATCGTGTTCGTCTTCTTGATCGACGCGGTCAGCTTGCGCAGCGCCTGGCTCATCAGGCGGGCTTGCAAGCCGGGCAGCGAATCGCCCATTTCGCCTTCGAGCTCGGCCTTGGGCGTGAGCGCGGCCACCGAGTCGATGACGATCAGATCGACCGAGCCCGAACGCACCAGCGCGTCGACGATCTCCAGCGCCTGCTCGCCGGTATCGGGCTGCGAGATCAGCAGCTCTTGCAGATTGACGCCGAGTTTTTGCGCGTACTGGATATCGAGCGCATGTTCGGCGTCGATGAAGGCACAAGTGCCGGCCGCTTTTTGCATCTCGGCGATGACCTGCAGCGTCAGCGTGGTCTTGCCCGACGATTCGGGGCCGTAGATCTCGACGACGCGCCCGCGCGGCAGGCCACCGACCCCAAGCGCCACGTCCAGGCCCAGCGAGCCGGTGGAGACGACCTGGATATCTTCGATGACCTCGCCTTCGCCCAGGCGCATGATCGAACCCTTGCCGAACTGCTTTTCGATCTGCGCGAGTGCGGCTTGCAGGGCCTTGGCTTTTTCGGTATTCAGGGCTTTGACGGGTGCGTCCATGGGGCTCTCCTTGTTGACACCGATCTTAGCGCAACAGCTGGATGCCCGTACAGTCCTTTTGGGGTAACTCCCTGGGGGGAGGCTGCCTACAATCAAGTTGCAACGGCGCGTCCACCGACGCGCCGGCAGGAGACTGAAGATGCGCATTCTGATCGCCGAAGACGACCAGGTCCTGGCCGACGGCCTGCTGCGCTCTTTGCGTTCGGCAGGTTACGCGGTCGACCAGGTGGCCAGTGGCAGCGAGGCCGACGCGGCGCTCGCGTCGCATGAATTTGACCTGCTGATCCTGGACCTCGGCCTGCCCAAGATGCACGGCCTCGAAGTGCTGCGCAAGCTGCGTGGTCGCGGCTCGAGCGTACCGGTGTTGATCCTGACCGCCGCCGACAGCGTCGACCAGCGGGTCAAGGGCCTGGACCTCGGTGCCGACGACTACATGGCCAAGCCGTTTTCGCTGCAAGAGCTCGAAGCGCGGGTGCGCGCGCTGACGCGGCGCGGCCTGGGCAGCGCGTCGACGATCATCAAACATGGCCCGCTGTCGTTTGACGCCACCGGGCGCGTGGCCTATATGGACGAGCAGATGATCGAGCTGTCGGCGCGCGAGCTCAGCTTGCTCGAAGTGCTGCTGCAACGCGCCGGCCGCCTGGTCAGCAAGGACCAGCTCGTCGAGCGTCTGTGTGAGTGGGGCGAAGAGGTCTCGACCAACGCGATCGAGGTCTACATCCACCGTCTGCGCAAGAAGATCGAACAAGGGCCGGTGCGCATCGCGACCGTGCGCGGGCTCGGTTATTGCCTGGAAAAAATCCCGGGGTGATCACGACCCTGGCCCGTCGCGCGACACCGCCGCGTTGACCCGCTTGCGCGAACAACGCTCCCTCTTCGGCGAGATCCTCGACTGGATGCTCGCGCCGCTGCTGCTGTTGTGGCCGATGAGCCTGGGCCTGACCGGCATCGTCGCGCAGGAGATCGCCAACCGGCCCTATGACCGCGAGCTCGGCGAGATGGCCAGGCTGCTCGCGCGCCAGGTGGTCATCAGCACACCGGCCAGCGCTGGCCAGCCGGCGCAGGTGCGGCTGGCCACCGTCGGCGCGGTGGAGCTGCTGCGCACCGACGACGTCGACCGCATCTACTACCAGGTGCTGGGCGTCAACGGCGAGTTTGTCGCCGGCGACCGCGACCTGCCGGTGCCCGATGACGGTGATGCACCGAGCCGCGACCCGCGTTTCCGCGATGAAAAGATGCAGGACGACCCGGTGCGGGTGGCGCATATCCGGCTGCCGCTGGACGGCGACCCGCAGGGCGGCGTGGTGCTGGTGCAGCTTGCCGAAACCCTGGGCAAACGGTCGGCGCTGGCCGCCGAAATCATCAAGGGCGTGATCCTGCCGCAGTTCGTGATCCTGCCGATCGCGGTGATGCTGGTCTGGTTCGCGCTGGCGCGTGGCATCCGGCCGCTGAACGAGCTGCAAGAGCGCATCCGCCGCCGTGAGGCCGGCGACCTGAGCCCGATCGACGGCCACGATGCGCCCGAAGAAGTGGCACCGTTGGTGGCGTCGATCAACGACCTGCTGCAGCGCCTGGACCATTCGATCGCGGGGCAGAAGCACTTTCTCGCCGACGCCGCGCACCAGTTGAAGACACCGCTCGCCGGCCTGCGCATGCAGGCCGAGTTGGCGTCCCGTGAGATCGACGCCGGGCAGAAGGATCCGCGGGCGCTGAAGGCTTCGTTGCAACAGATCGCGTTGTCGAGCGATCGTGCCGCCCATTCGGTGAACCAGTTGTTGTCGATGGCGCGCGCCGAGGACCAGGAGCAGGCGCTGCGCCAACAGCCGGTGGACCTGGCCGCGGTGACCCAGGAGGCGGTGCGCGACTTCGTGCCCAAGGCGATGGACAAGCGCATCGACCTCGGCTACGAAGGTGTCGACCCCGGCGGCGCGGCACTGCTGCAAGGCCAGCCGGTGCTGTTGAGCGAGCTGGTGCGCAACCTTCTCGACAACGCCTTGCAGTACACGCCGAGCGGCGGCACGGTCACGGCGCGGGTCAGCGTCGACCCCCGCGGCCCGGCGATCGTTCTGCAGGTCGAGGATTCGGGCCCCGGCATCGCGCCGGCCGAACGTGCCCTGGTCTTCCAGCCCTTTTACCGAACGCTGGGCACCGGCGTCGACGGCACCGGCCTCGGCCTGGCGATCGTGCAGGAGATCGCCAAGCGGCATGCCGCCGAGGTCACGATCGGCGACGCACTGCCGCGCGTGCCCGAAGCCGCAGCCGCTACCGTTCTTGCGAAGGTTTCCGCTACCGTTCCCGCTACCGCTACCGCCGCCGCCGCCGGTGCCGGTGCCGGTGCCGGTGCCGGTGCCGGTGCGGCAGTGGACGCGCGCTCGGGCGCGCTGTTCACGGTGCGGTTTGGAACTGCGGCTGTAATCAAACGTTAGCTGTCTTGTCGATCCCGGCCCGCGGCGCTGCCCGCGGCCGCCAGCGCGCGGCGCAACAAAACCGAATCCTCTTCGCCGCCCAAGCCGGCGAGCAGCGCCTCGGCGTAGATCGACTGTGCCGCCGCGCTCAAGCGCAATTCGACGCCGGCATCGCTGGCCATCAACAACCCCAGTTTGCTGTCCTTGGCCAGCAGCGCGAGGTGCGCGCTGGGAGACTTGTCACCGGCAAGCAAGCGCCGGCCGCGGTGGCTGCCGATCCAGCTCTGCCCGCTCGACGCTTCGATCACGGCGAGCGCCTGCGCCGGGTCGAGCCCGACCGCCGCGGCCAGGCCCAGCACCTCGGCCATGCCGGCCAGGTTGATCGCCGCGGCGAGGTTGTTCACGAGCTTGGTGCGCGCGCCGTCACCGGGCCGCTGACTGACGCGAAAAACCTGCGACGACAGCGCGCCGATGAGGCCGCTGCAGCGATCGAAAGTGGCGTCGGCGCCGGCCACCATCAAGCTCATCGTGCCGTCGCGGGCACGCGCCGGGCCGCCGGACATCGGCATGTCCAGACAGCCCAGCTCCAACGCGGCAAGCCGCGACGCAACCCGTTCGACATCGGCCGGCGCGATCGTCGGGCAGAGCAACACCGTGCTGCCCGGCGACAGCCCAGCAGCCGCGCCGTCGACGCCAAAAAGCACCTCGTCAACCTGCGTGGCGTCGACGACCACGACGAGCAGCACATCGCTGCACGCGGCCAGCGCGGCCGGTGTCGCAAAGACCTGCGCACCCAGCGCTGCGGCTGCCTGTTCGCGCTGCGGGTCGAGATCGCGCACCGCCACCGGCCAGCCCTTGGCGCACAAACGCTGCGCGATCGCCAAGCCCATATTGCCGATGCCCACGATGCCGATCCGCATGCCCTTGCTCCCCGATCAGGTCTGCATCAAACGCCGCCCGCGCGCCACCGACATCAGGATGCCCAAGCCGAGGCCGAGCGTGACCATCGCGGTGCCGCCGTAGCTGATAAACGGCAACGGCACGCCGACCACCGGCAGGATGCCGCTGACCATGCCCATGTTGACAAATGCGTAGGTGAAAAAGCTCAGCGAGATGCCGCCGGCCAGCAAACGCGAAAAGACACTCGGCGCTTCGGCCGCGATCATCAGGCCGCGCAGGATCAGGAAACAAAAACCGAGCACCAGCAGCACCACGCCGACGAGGCCGAACTCTTCGGCCACCGCGGCGAAGATGAAGTCGGTGGTGCGCTCGGGGATGAACTCCAGGTGGGTCTGCGTGCCCTTCATGAAACCTTTGCCGTAAAGCCCGCCGGAGCCGATCGCGATCATCCCTTGCAGGATGTGGAAACCCTTGCCGAGCGGGTCTTTCGACGGGTCGAGCAGGGTGCAGACACGGTGCTGCTGGTAGTCACGCAGGAACGGCCATTTCACGTCCGGCTGGCAGATCGTCGGCTCGAAGACCACCAGTGCGACGATGCCCGCGGCCAGCACCCCCATCGCCGGCAAGATCAGCCGCCAGCTCAAGCCGGCGAAGAAGATCACGTAGAAGCCCGCCGACAGGATCAGCAACGCGGTGCCGAGGTCGGGCTGCCTGATCACCAGACCGACCGGCACGAGCAGGATCAGCGCGGCGATCACGAAGTCGAGCACCCGGCGCCGGCCTTCCTGGCGCTGAAACCACCAGGCGAGCACCATCGGTGCGGCGATCTTCAGGATCTCGCTCGGCTGGATCACGACACCGACGTTGAGCCAGCGTGTGGCGCCCTTTTTTGTGATGCCAAACAGCGCCGTGGCGACCAGCAGCGCCACGCCAACGGCGTACAACGGCACCGCCATCGCCATCAGCTTTTGCGGCGGCACCTGTGCGACGACGAGCATCACGATCAGCGCCAGGCCCATGTTGCGCGCGTGGTCGACAAACCGCGTGCCGTGGTCGAAGCCGGCCGAATACATCGTGACCAGGCCGATCAGCGCCAGCCAGGCCGTGGCCAGCAGCAGCGGGCCGTCGTAGCCGCTGAAGATCGGGCGCAGCCGCTGCCAGGGCGCGGTCTG
>JAYUSP010000505.1:0-3225 GCA_043755615.1 Betaproteobacteria bacterium | reverse complement strand
CCAAGGTTGCACCAGGCTGCACGGTCCGGTCTGGCCGCTCTCGCGGCGATCAAACTCTACCGCGCTGGTCGGGTTCAAAGATACAAGGTTGCCTGATGAGTTTCAATGTCGAAGGCGCGATCGCGATCTTCGGGCTGGCTGGCTTGACCGTGCTCACGCGCGGATTTTTCTTTCTCACCGAACGCGAAGTGCCGATCCCCGCCTGGCTGCAGCAGGGCCTGCGCTACGCGCCGCTGGCGGCTTTGATGGCTGTCGTCGCGCCCGAGGTCGTGTTGACGCAGGGAGATTTGATATCGACCTGGCGGGACGCACGCCCGTATGCCGCTGCCGCCGGTGCGGCCTGGTACTTCTGGCGCGGCGGCATGCTCGGCACGATCGTCGTCGGCATGGCGGTGCTCGTCGGCTTGCGACTTGGCCTGGGTTGGTGATTGGCGCCGAGCGCTGCCTAGAATAGCGCTGCGCTTTTGATCTCGACTTCGACTTCGCCATCGACTTTTGCGTCGATCCGGGCCACGCTTTCAACCTCCATCGATCCGACCATGAATGTCATCCGATTTGCCGATCTGATCAGCCAGGGCCGCGTTTCCGGCAAGCGGGTTTTTATCCGCGCCGACCTCAACGTGCCGCAGGACGACCAGGGCCAGATCACCGAAGACACGCGAATCCGGGCGTCGGTGCCTTGCATCCAGATGGCACTCGACGCCGGTGCCGCGGTGATGGTCACCTCGCACCTTGGGCGGCCGACCGAAGGGGAGTTCAAACCCGAAGATTCGCTGATGCCGGTGGCGGATCGGCTGGCCGAACTGCTTGGGGCTGACGTGCGGCTGGTGTCCGATTGGGTCGACGGCGGCTTTGCGCTCGCGCCGGGCGAGGTCGTGATGCTCGAAAACTGTCGCTTGAATGTCGGCGAGAAAAAGAACAACGAAGCGCTGGCGCGCAAGATGGCGGCGCTGTGCGACATCTTCGTGCATGACGCTTTTGGCACCGCCCACCGCGCCGAAGGCTCGACCTACGGCATCGCGCAGTTTGCACCCGTGGCCTGCGCCGGCCCGCTGCTGGCGGCAGAGATCGACGCCTTGACCAAGGCGCTGGCGAAGCCGCGGCGGCCGCTGCTGGCGATCGTTGCCGGCGCGAAAGTGTCGACGAAGTTGACGATCCTGCAGAGCCTGGCGAGCAAGGTCGATGGCCTGATCGTCGGTGGCGGTATCGCCAACACCTTCATGCTCGCCGCCGGGTTGCCCATTGGCAAGAGCCTGGCCGAGGGCCAGTTGCTGGACGAGGCGCGCGCGGTGATCGACGCCATGAAGGCGCGTGGTGCCGAGGTGCCGATTCCGGTGGACGTGGTCGTCGCTCGCGAGTTCAAGGCCGACGCGGTGGCAACCGTAAAAGCCGCTACTGAGGTCGCCGCCGACGAGATGATCCTGGACATCGGTCCGAAGACGGCCGAGTTGCTCGCCGAAAAGATCAAGGCCGCGGGCACGATCGTGTGGAACGGCCCGGTCGGTGTCTTCGAGTTCGACGCCTTTGCAAAAGGCACACAAACCATCGCGCGTGCGATCGCGGCGAGCAGCGCTTTCAGCATCGCCGGCGGTGGCGACACGCTCGCGGCGATTGCCAAATACGGCATCGAAAAGCAGATCGGCTATATCTCCACCGGCGGCGGCGCTTTCCTTGAAGTGCTTGAGGGCAAGACGCTGCCAGCGTTCGAGATCCTGAGCCGTCGCGCCGCGGGCTGAACAGGCGTAGTCTGCTGCCCATATCCAGGCAAGGAGAACCGCCATGAGACCCGAACTCAGCCCGGCCGAGCACGCGCTGCGCGAAGCCGCGCTCGAATACCACCGCGCGCCGACACGCGGCAAGATCGCGGTGACGCCAACCAAGCCGCTGTCGAATCAGCGTGACCTGTCGCTGGCCTATTCACCGGGTGTGGCGTATGCCTGCCTGGCGATCGAAGAAGACCCGACGCTGGCGAGTGACTTCACCTCGCGCGCCAACCTTGTCGGCGTGGTGACGAATGGCACTGCGGTGCTCGGCCTGGGCGATATCGGCCCGCTGGCAGCCAAGCCCGTGATGGAAGGCAAGGGCTGCCTGTTCAAGAAGTTCGCCGGCATCGATGTCTTCGATATCGAACTCGCCGAAAAGGACCCCGACAAGCTTGTCGAGATCATCGCCGCGCTGGAGCCCACACTAGGCGGCATCAACCTCGAGGACATCAAGGCGCCGGAGTGTTTTTATATCGAGCGCAAGCTACGCGACCGGCTCGGCATTCCGGTCTTCCACGACGACCAGCATGGCACCGCGATCATCTCGGCGGCGGCCCTGCTCAATGGCCTCGAACTCGTGGCTAAGCAGATCGGCGAGATCAAGCTGGTGGCGTCGGGCGCGGGTGCGGCGGCGATCGCTTGTCTGGATGTGATGGTCGGCCTGGGCGTGCGACTGGAGAATATCTTCGTCGTCGATTCACGCGGTGTCATCCAGCATGACCGCGACGATGCACGCAGCGGCAAGCTCGATGAATCGAAGCAGCGGTATTGCCAGAAGACCAGTGCGCGCACGCTGGCCGATGTGCTGGTCGGTGCCGACGTGCTGCTGGGCTGCTCGACGGCCGGCGTGATGACCGGTGAAATGGTGAAGACGATGGCGCGCGCGCCGATCATCTTGGCGCTGGCCAACCCCGAGCCGGAGATCCGCCCCGAGCTGGCCAAGGCCGCGCGGCCGGATTGCATCATCGCCACCGGCCGCTCGGACTATCCGAACCAGGTCAACAACGCGCTGTGCTTCCCCTACATCTTTCGCGGCGCGCTGGACGTGGGCGCCACCGAAATCAACGAGGCGATGAAGCTGGCCTGTGTGCGCGCGATCGCGCAACTGGCGCGGATGGAGGCCGGCGACCTGGCCAGCGCCTACGGCAGCGACATCCCCACCTTTGGCCCGGAGTACCTGATCCCGCGCCCGTTCGACCCGCGCCTGCTGGTGATGCTGGCCCCGGCCGTGGCCCAGGCCGCGATGGACTCGGGCATCGCCGCGCGCCCGATCACCGACATGCCCGCGTATCTGGAGAAACTCGGCCAGTTCATCTATCGCTCCGGCCTGCTGATGAAGCCGGTCTACGACCGCGCGCGCAGCGACCGCAAGCGCGTGGTCTACGCCGAGGCCGAGGAGGAGACCGTGCTGCGCGCGGTGCAGACGGTGATCGACGAGCAGCTCACGCATCCGATCCTGATC
>JAYUSP010000504.1:0-3239 GCA_043755615.1 Betaproteobacteria bacterium | reverse complement strand
AAGCGCTCAAAAAGGCCGGCTGGGACGCCAAGAGCGTCAACCTGTGGGAGGTCAACGAAGCCTTCGCCGCGGTCACGATGGCGGCGATGGCCGACTACCGGCTGCCGCACGAAATCGTCAATGTGCATGGTGGCGCCTGCGCGCTGGGCCACCCGATCGGCGCCAGCGGCGCGCGCATCGTCGTCACGCTGCTCGGTGCGTTGCGCAAACACGGCCTCAAGCGCGGCGTCGCGGCGCTGTGCATCGGCGGCGGCGAAGCCACCGCGATGGCCATCGAAATGTTTTGAGCACCCCCCAGGAAATGCCTTCGACATTCCCGCCCCCAGGGGTCAAGCAAAGTGGCAGCGCCACATTTGCTTGAGAGCGACTGACGCCGCCGATGCCTGACTTCGGGACGCTGCTGCATGCCATCGGCCTGGCCGGGCCGCAGGCGTTGGGGCTGTTCATGGCCGCGACGCTGGTGCTGAATGCCACCCCGGGGGTCGACCTGCTGCTCACGGTCACGCGCAGCGTGCAAGGCGGCGCGCGCGCCGGCATAGCCGCTGCACTCGGCATCAACGCCGGTTGTGTGGTGCATGCACTGGCGGCGGCCTTTGGGCTGGCAGCGCTGCTGGCGGTGTCATCGACGGCGTTCAGCTTCATCAAATGGGCGGGGGCGGCTTACCTGCTGTGGCTGGCCTTCGGGCTGGCGCGGGCGGCGCTGGCCGCCGATCGGGTGGCGCCCGCGACAGCAGCGCCGACGGAATCGCGGCGCAGCTTCTGGGCCGACTTCCGTGTCGGCCTGTTGACGAATCTGTTCAATCCCAAGGTGGCCCTGTTTTTTCTTGCTTTTCTGCCGCAGTTCATCGCGGCTTCGGCGGCGAACAAGACATCCGCCTTCCTGGTGCTCGGCGCGCTGTTTGTGGTGCAGAGTTTTTTGTTCCTGTTGCTGGTGATCCTCGTGGTGCTGCAATTGCGCGCGCGCTGGGCTCGACGCCGGGCTTCCAGCACGGTGACGCGCGTACTCAACGCGGTCGGCGGCCTGCTCTTCGCGGTGCTGGCGCTGCGCCTGCTGGGCAGCCGCAGCACTGCGGCATGATCGGCATGATGGCCCCGAGAAACCAACGAGAAATGATCGACCCGCCCGCCCTCGTCGAGGTCGGCGACAGCTGCAAGCGGCGCCTGCGTTTTTCACGCACCCAGATCGCCGACTTCGCGCGGCTTACCGGCGACAGCAACCCGCTGCATCACGACCTTGAAGCCGCACGCCTGGCGCGCCACGGCGACATCATCGCCAGCGGCCAGCAGACATCGGCGCAGCTCATCGGGCTGGCGGCGACGCACTTTTCGCGCACCGACAGCGCCGGCGCGCGCGAGGTGCTGTGCCTGAATTTCAACTTCGCCTTCAAGGCGCCGGTGTTTGCCGATGTCGACATCGATTTGTCGTGGGCCGCGGCCGGCGTCGAGTGGCGCGACGGCCTCGGCGCGTGGGTCGTGCAGCTCGAAGGCCAGGCCAGCGCCGGCGAGTTGCTCTGCGTCGTCGCCCGCGGCACACTGCTCGTGAGAGAAGTCGGCGGCCGAGGCTGAGGAATCAGCACCTTGATGGCTCAACCCATGGACCCGACAAATCCGGCAGCCCCTGCGGGCCGCACCGGCAAGGCGGGCAAGGCCGAAATCGCTGCGTTTTTGTTGGAGTCGTTTCCGCAGAACCGATGCACGGTCGAGGCGGTGGCCCGCCATAGCGCGACTGTCAGGCTCGAGGTCGGCGACGCCGATCTGCGACCCGGCGGCACCGTGTCCGGGCCGGTGCTGATGGCGGTGGCGGACGTCGCGCTGTACGTCGCGATCCTGGGCGAGATCGGCATCGTCCCGCTGACCCTGACCACCAGCCTGAACATCAACTTCCTGCGCCGGCCGGCGGCCGACCGCGCCATCGTCGGTGTCTGCACGTTGCTGAAGGTGGGCAGGACGCTCGCGGTCGGCGAAGTGGCGCTGTATTCCGAAGGCGTCGACGATCCGGTGGCCCATGCGGTGGGCACGTACTCGATTCCACTCCGGGACCGGGGCATGTTGAGCCTGCCCGACCGCGGAGTTGGTGAATCGACCGCAGTGCAAAACACGGACGTTGCCTGATGAGCCGCGCAGAAATCGAAGTCTTCTTCAACGCTTATCGCGACGCTTTCAATCGCCTCGATGGCGACGCCGTGGCCGACCTCTGGCATCTGCCCTGCGGCATCACCGACGGCCGCGAAGTCACCTGGTGGAGCGACGATGCACCGATGCGCGCCAACCACCGGGCGCTGTGTGCCGTCTATGCAGCCGCCGACTACGCGCGTGCCGACTTCAAGATCCTGCACTCACATGCGATGGGCGCCGACGACGCTTTTGTCCATATCGACTGGGCCTTGCAGCGCCACGACGGTACGCTGCTGCAGCGCTTTGGCACCGGCTACAACCTGCGCCGTACGCCGGCCGGGCCCAAGGTGCTGCTGGCGACGGCATTTGAAGAAGACCTCGGCGCGATGAAAAACGGAGCCCGCCATGTTGCTCAGTGAAGACCACCAGGCAGTCCAGGACGCGGTGCGCAGTTTTGTCCAGGCCGAAATCGCGCCGCATGCCGCCGCCTGGGACAAGAGCCACGCATTCCCGAAAGCCCAGTTGCGCGGCCTGGCCGACCTTGGCTGCTACGGCGTTGCGGTGCCGGCGGAATGGGGCGGCGCCGGGCTGGACTATCTGGCGCTGTCGATCATCCTTGAGGAGATCGCCGCCGGTGACGGTGCAACCAGCACCATCATCAGCGTCAACAACTGCCCGGTGGCGTCAATCCTGATGACTTACGCCAACGCCGACCAGAAAGAGCGCTTTCTCAAACCGCTGGCCAGCGGTGACTTGCTCGGTGCGTTTTGCCTGACTGAGCCGCATGTCGGCAGCGAAGCCGGCGGCCTGCGCACGAGCGCGACCCGGGTGGATGACAGCGACGGCGCTGACTACGTGCTCAACGGCGTCAAGCAATTCGTCACCAGCGGCAAGAATGGCGATGTCGCGATCGTGATGGCCGTCACCGATCGAGCCGCCGGCAAGAAGGGCATCAGCGCCTTCATCGTGCCGACCAACACCCCCGGCTACACCGTCGCGCGCATCGAAGACAAGATGGGCCAGCATGCCAGCGACACCGCGCAGATCAACTTCGAAAACTGCCGCGTGCCGGCTGCCAACCTGATCGGCGAAGAAGGCCAGGGCCTGAAGATCGCGCTCAGCGG
>JAYUSP010000503.1:0-3255 GCA_043755615.1 Betaproteobacteria bacterium | reverse complement strand
GTCGCCGCGGTGCCGACGAGCAGGCCTTTGCCGAGCGAAGCCGTCTGCGGCCCACGCGCGGATGGGTCGGACTTTTTCACAAGCTCTCAGCCATGCGGTAGCCCGCGCCGCGAACGTTGACGATGCGGGTTGCCCCCAACTTTTGACGCAAGTGGTAGAGGTGGACCTCGACGACATTGCTGGCCACCTCCTGGCCCCAGGCGTAGACGGTGTCTTCGAGGCGCTGGCGCGAGATCACTGCACCCGGGCGCCGCATCAGCGCTTCGAGCAGCGCAAATTCGCGCGCCGTCAGCGTTACCGACGCGCCGTCCAGGCTGACCATGCGCCGGCGCGCGTCGAGCACGAGGCCGCCGCAACGGGTCTGGCCGCTGGCGCTGCCGGCAGCGCGGCGCAGCAGCGCATGCACCCGCGCGATGAGTTCGTCGAGGTCGAAAGGTTTGAGCAGATAGTCGTCGGCACCGGCATCGAGCCCGTCGATGCGCTCGGCCAGCGTGTCGCGGGCGCTGACGATGATCACCGGCACAGGATCGGCTCGCGCGCGCACCGCACGCAGCAGCGCCATGCCGTCTTTCACCGGCAGGCCCAGGTCGAGCAGCACCAGATCATGTTCGGCGTTGGCCAGCGCCAGCTCGCCGGCGCGGCCGTCGCGCACCCAGTCCAGCGCGAAGCCGGCGGCCAGCAGCCCGGCCTGCATTGCGCGGCCGATCATCGGGTCGTCTTCGATCAACAGCAGGCGCATCGTCGGTGGTGAGTGGTGAGTGGTCGGTGGTCAATGTCTTGGGCGCTGCAGCCCTTCCGGGCTTCGGCAGCACCGCCCTTCAGAAGCTTGCCGCGAGTGTCGCGCCGCGGCGCTTAAGCATCACTTAAGTGCGCCGCAGCGACAAGCGGGGCTGTGGCGCAGCCGCCGGCGCGCCGGGCTCAACGGCGCGCTGCCGGGCCACGCGATGCCGGCGGCGATCAGCCTGGGGCAGAGCGACAACCAGGAATACGCCGCCGCCGACGGCGCGCTCGACCAGGCCGAGCCCAGCGGCGTCGGCCGCAGCCGGCATCTCGCGCCGGGCAGCTTCAACGACGTCGTGCCCGAGCCGTCAAGCTGGGCCCTGGCGGGTTTCGGGTTGTGGGTGGTCGGCGCGCGTCGGGCGAGAATGGAGCGGTGCCGCCGCGCCGCCATACCCACCGAGCCTGCCGCAGCCACTGCGTCTGCGGCCGCCGCGGCAGCGTCAGCGCTGCGGCACTGATCCTTGCATTTGCCACCGTTGGCGCCGCGGCCCAGACCTCGGGCCTGGCTCAGCGCGTCGAAATCACCGGCCGCAGTGGGCCCACAGCGGACGCCGAATCGGCGCAGCCGCTGACCGTCTGGCGCGCCGCCGACCTCGCGCGCAGCGGCGTCACCAGCGCGCGCCAGGCGCTGGCTTTTGTCGCCGCGAATATGGCTGCCGACGGCCCGGCGCAGGCGGTGGGCGAAGCCACCGGCGGCATCGCCGAAGCCGACTTGCGCGGCCTCGGCCCCGAGCGCACTCTCGTGCTGCTCAACGGCCGCCGAATCGCCAGCCATGCCTACGAAGCCGGCACGGTGGACCTCAACGTGATTCCCTTTGCAGCGCTCGACCGCATCGAGATCCGCCGCGACGGCGCCAGCGCGCTGCATGGCAGCGGCGCGATCGCCGGAGTCATCAATTTCATCCTGCGTGACGACACCAGCGGGGTCGAGCTGAGCGTGCAACTCGAGGCACCGACGCGGCCGGGTGCATCGAGCCGGCGCGCCACACTGTCGGGCGGGCTCGGTGCGCTGGCGCAGGACGGGTTCAACATCTTCGGAGTCATCGACCTGCGTCGGCAGTCGGCGCTCGCCGCAGCGCAGCGTGGTTTTGCGCGCAGCGGCCTGCGGCACCATGCCGACGGCAGCGTCGACACTTCGCGCAGTTCGGCGAGCAGTTTCCCGGGCGATCTCGATGGCTTCGAGCCGAGCCTGGCCGCGGGCTGCGCGCCGCCGCGATCGGTGCCCGACCCCGACCGCAATGCCTGCCGCTGGGACAGCGCGGCCGATGTCGACCTGCTGCCCGCCGAGGACCAGGGCGCCCTGCTCGGCCGCCTGCGCTGGCGCCTGGCGCCGACGCTGCACGCCACGCTCGAAGTGCTGGCCAGCGAAAGCCGCCTGCGCAGCCGCAATACCACCACCGCGGTAAATGGGGTGCTGCCCGAGAGCAGCCCCTACTGGATCGCTGGCCGGCCCGCCGAAGAGATCAGCGGCTTCGGCGCCGGCGGCATCGCCGACTGGCGCGTCGCCGAAGCCGGGCAGCGCGTCAACGGCAGCCGCAGTGGCGCGCGCCGCGTGCTGGCCGGCATCGACGGCGCCGTGCAGGCCTGGCCCTTCAGCGTCGCGCTGGTGCATTCAACCAGCCATGCCAGCGACCGGCTGCTGGCCGGTCATCTCGACCAGGCGCTCGTGCAGCGTGGCTTGAGCGAGGGCCTGCTCAACCCTTTTGCAATGCAGGCGCCAGCGGGTGCCGCAGCGCTGCGTGCCGCCGAAGTGCGTGGCGCGATCAGCGACGCCCGCGGCCGCGTGAACACCCTGGAGGCGCAGATCAGCAGCCCGCCTGGCGCGCCGCTGGTCGCCGGCGCGGGCATCGAATGGCGCAGCGAAAGTTTCGAAACGGCGCTGCTGCCGGCGGCCGCCCGCGTGGCCGAGCTCGGCCTGGACTTCGCGACATCGACCGCCGGCCGCCGCCGGGCCGGCGCGGCCTTTGTCCAGCTCAACGCCCGCCTGGCCCCCTTGCTGCGGGCCGAACTCGCGTTGCGTCACGAAAGAACGAGTGACGCCGCCGCGGTCACCAGCCCGCTGGTGGCACTGCGCTGGCAGGCCGGCAGCGACCTGACGCTGCGCGCCGCGGCCGGACGCTCCTACCGCCTGCCGACCTTGTTCGAGACCCGCAAGCCGCTGCGCCTGACGCGGCTCAACGAAGCTTTCGACGACCCGCTGCTCTGCCCCGACGGCTTGCCGGCCAGCGGCCTGGACACGACGGCAGTCTGCGCGCGCCAGTTCCTGCAACGCAGCGGCGGGCCGGTGTCCTATGACCGGCCCGCGGCGTCACTGCAGCCCGAGACCGCCCGCCACGCAACGCTCGGCCTGCAATGGCGGCGCGGCCGCGAAATCAGCGTCGGCATCGATCTGTGGTCGCTGCGCCTGCTCCGCGGCATCGACACCATCAACCCCGAACGTGTGCTCGACGACCAGCGCCTGCATGCACAGCACCT
>JAYUSP010000502.1:0-9980 GCA_043755615.1 Betaproteobacteria bacterium | reverse complement strand
TACGGGTGCGGGAACTTCTGCCCTCGGCACCAGCGCATCCGGCCCACGCTCGACACGTTCGACCTTGGGCTGGCCCCAGGGCCCGGTGATGTGGAATTCGCGGGTGCCGGCAGCGCGCAGCGGCTCGCGCAGCAGCAACTGGGCAAAGAAGGTGCCGATGCCAACCGCCGGGTTGATGGCGGCGTAGGCCAGCGACGCCGAGCCCATATTCACCTCGGGCGCGACGATCACGCGCAGGTCCTGCGTCTGCTTGCCCAGGTCGGCGCTGCCGGCCATCAGGACCAGCGCGTGCACACCGCGCATGCGCAGGTTCTGGGTCTGCGCGCGGCCCTGCACGACGAGCACCTCGCCTTGCACGCTGTCGAAGGAAAAACCTTCCTGGAAGACATCCCGAAAATCGAGTAGCAGGCGACGCGGCAGGGCTTGCAGGCTGAGCACGCCGAGCAGGCGTGCGACGCCCGGCTCGGCACGCAGGAACTGGCCCGCATCGAGGGCCACGTCGAGCCGCCCGCCCAGGCTTTGCAGGTCGGGTTCGAAAGGCGACCCGGCCCAGGACAGTTGGCCGCCAAGCCGCCCCTTGCCGCCGCGCAGCGTGTTGGCCATGCCGAAGCGCGTGGCCAGCGCGCCGCCGTCTTTGATATCCAGGCTGAAGTCCAGCACCATGCGCCGCTGGATGCCCGCCGGCACCGGCGCCCACAGTCCCGTGGCTTGCAGTCGGGCTTCGGGCAGGCCGAGGTCCAGCCGGTCCAGGCGCCATTCGCGCACCCCGGCGCGCACCGCGCTCGCGCGTGTCGACGCCTGAAGATCAAGCCGGCCCAGCGAGCGTGTGCCAAGCACAAAATCATCGACCACGATATCCAGCGCCGGCACTTGCGCGGGGGCCTGGTCGAGCAGTTGTTCGACCGCCCCGATTTCGCTCGGCGGCAGCGTCAGACGGGTCAGCCGCGCGCTCACCCGGCCGGGGTCGCCGGCCTCGCGGGGCGGTGTCCAGACGAGGCGGCCGGCGCCCTGGTCGGCACGCACCTGCGCGGCCCAGGGCTCGTCGCGCGAACGCGGGTCGTGTCGGACCTCGACCTGCGCCTGGGTCAGCTTGCGCGTCAGGCCGCTGATCTCGGCGGCACGCAGCGAGACCTGGATCGGCGGCAGCCCGCTGCCGTCTTCGCCCGGCCCGGCCAGGCGCGTGAGCATCGCGCGCCAGGCGTCGGTATCGACGCTGTCCAGGCGGGCGTTGACAAACCAGCCTGGCGCTGCACCCGCGCCGCTGGCCGGCGCCGGCGGCGTGTCGAAGATGCCGATGCCCAGGTGGCCGAGTACCGGGCCGTCGTCGCTGAGGCGGCGGCTGGCTTGCGCACGCACGATGCTGCCGATCTCCAGCGTCGCGACATCGCGCGCGGTCTGGCCACTTTTGAGCTGGCCGGCCGCATCAAAAACATCACCGACGACGCGGGTCTGCCAGCGGGTGGCCAGCGGCGTCGCCGCGGCCTTGGCCAGCGGCGCCGGCAAGTCGGAGTCGATGCCGACGAGGTCGGTGGTCACGGTCAGCTCCGGCCAGCCGTTCTTGAAAGCCAGCGCCGCGCGATACGCCGCCTGGCCTCGCAGCGCGGGCGCGATCGATGCGAGCAGGCCGAGTTCGGGTGCGCCGCGCATTGCCACCGCGGTGGCGCGGCCTTCGGCGCTGAACCGCAGGGTACCGTCCGCCTGCGTGCCACCTTCGAGGCTGGCATCGCCGCCATAAACACGCGCCGTTGCGCTGCTGAGCTGGAAGCCGGCTTGAGTGAAATCGACGCGGCCGCGCGCACCGGCGAGCAGCGGCGTGCCGGGCCGCACGCGCACATCGTTGCCGGCGAGTTGCACGCTGCCGCGCAGAGTGGTTTTTTCGGGGTCGACGATCGGGATCGCGAGCGCCAGCTTCAGCTCGGTGGTGCCATCGGCGTGCAACGCGTGCAGGCCGCCGCCGATCCAGCGGCCGACCGGCGTGACATCGACATAACGCAGCACATCAGCGGCAGGGCCGCGCAGCTCGCCTTCGACACGCAGCAGCGGGCGCTCGGTGAGGTCGTCGATGCGCGCCGAGAAGCCGCGCAGTTGCACCCCCCACAGGCGCGCCTGCATCTCGGTCAGCGCGATCGACGTGCGGTCGAAGACCAGCTCGCCTTGCACCGCGCTCAAACCCGGCCAGGGTGAGTCCCAGGCGGCTTCATCGCCGCCCGGCGCGACGCTGGGCAGGTAGTCGAAAGCGGCGTCGCGCAATCTGGCGGTGATGCGAAAGACCTGGTCGGGCGTGCCGTTGTGAAACGGGAACTGCCAGATGTCGCCGCGCACGGCGAAGGTGCCGCCATCGACCCGCCCGCCGCGCACCGCGCGCTCGACATAGCGCCGCGCGTTTTGTGGCACCGCCAGCGGCAGGTAGGCCGCCACCCGGTCGGCATTCGCACGCTGGATGCGGCCCGACAGGTCGATGACGCCGGGAAAGCGCGCGCCCAGGCCGCTGCCCTCGCCGCTGCCGGTGCGCCAGCTGCCGCGGGCGTCACCCTGCACGTCGGCGTTGGAAAATTTGGCGTCGATCAAGCGGATCTCGATCGCCGCCGGCGCACCGGCTTGCGGCTTGACGCTCCAGCTCAGCTGGGCCTTGGCCTGGACGATCGGCAGCGTCGGTTTTTCGAACAGGCCGGGCAGCTGCAATGCGCCGCGGTTGATCAACAGGTTGGCGCGGCCGCCGGCCTGGTCGAGCTCGAAGTCGAGGTCGGCGCCGCTGACACCCGGCCGGCCGACCGGAGGTGAATGTGCAGGCGTAGGCGAAGGTGCGGGTACCGCTGACGGCGACGCGGCAGCCAGGCGCTCGGGTTTCGACGCCGCCAGCACCAGGCCGCTGACCCGGCCTTTGGCGGCGTAGGTCCAGGGCGCCTCCGGCGCGCCGGCCCAAGTCGTTTGCAGCCCGCTGACGACGCCGCCGGGCTGAAGCTCGGCGAGCCACTTTTGCGCCAGCACGCCGAGCGGCAGGCGCTGTGCGATCGCGGCGAGCTGGGCCAGGTCGAGGCGATCGGCATCGAGCCGGCCGCCGGTGACCGGCGCCGACGCCGACGCCGACGCCGGTGCGACGTCTGCCGCCGAGGCTGTGCGCCCGGGTGCGGCGAGGTTCTGCGCCTGCTGCCACGATAGCGCGATATCGCCCGCCGGCCAGCCCAGGCCGCCGCCGCTTTGCACTTGCAGGCCCTGGGTGCGCAGTTGCACACCCTGGAGGTCGCGCTTCGCGGCAACCCGCCCGCTCAGGCTGTGGATCTCCAGCGGCGCCAACGCGGGAGCCAGGCGCATCGAGACATCAGCCAACGCGAGGTCGGCGCTGAAATCGCGCCAATGGCCCTTGTCGATATCGAGCCAGGCCCGCGCCGCGCCACGCCCTTGGGTCAGCGCAAAGGGCAGCTCGACATGCACGCCGAGCCGGGCCGCGTCGACCACCGGCGCATCGGCGTAGAGCGTGCCGGTCCAGCGCCGCCAGTCGCCGCTGGCGGCCAGCAGCGGCGCGCTGAAGCGGCCGCGCAAGCTGAAGCGCGCGCCCCATTCGGCAGGCGGTGTCGCATCGATGCGCAGCGCGTGCCGGCGCAGGCCGTTGCGCAGCACGATATCGACATCGCTCAAGGCCAGCGGCGGCGCGCCGCGTTGCTCGTCGGTCCAGCGCAGCCGCGATCGGCGGACCACGATCTCGGCCTGCGCAAACAGCCAGTCGGCGACCCGGTTGTCGTCTTCGTGATCGGCGCCGGCGGCAGAGTCGATCTCGATGCCGGCGACATGGAAGCGACCGTCGCGGTCGCGGCGCACATCGAGCACCACCTGATCGAGATGGAGTTGTGCCAGGCGCGGCTCGAGCAGCCACAGCGAGTGCGGCGACAACGCGGCGCGCACCTGGGCGAGCTGCAATGCCGGCTCGCCGTCGCGGCCGAGCAGGGTCACGTCGCGCAGCTCGAACAGCGGCACCCAGCCTCGGGCTTGCACGCTGATCGAGCCGATGCGCACCGGCACGCCAAGGGCGGCGCCGGCACGCGCTTCGATTTGTGGTTTCCACGCCTGGATGCGGGGCAAAATCCCCCACTGCAGCGTCAACCACAGCAGCAGGGTTACGCTGGCAGCCGCGAGCAGCACAGCCGCCATCCAGCGGCCCGCGCGGCGCAAGAGATGAGGGCGGCGCCGCAGCGGCGCCGAGGGGCTCGACGTTGGGGGTGAATGCATGCAGATTTCAAGCGGCGCAAGGGCCGCGCGGAGCTGTTCCGGCGACGCCGATGTGGCCTGGGCGGGGCGGCGCACGACACTAGCACAGCGGCGGATTTGAGCCGTGGTCCCGGCATCGGTTCCCGCCGCGCACAGCCGCTTCGTGCAACGGGTGCGGCGGCGCTACGCCGCCGAGCTGACGCTGCTCGCGCCGGGCTTGCCCGATGCGGCGGCAATGCTCGATCTGCTGCGTGTTTTGCAGTCGCTGCCGGCCCAGGGCCCCAGCGCGCAACGCGACCTCGGCGCGGCGCTGCGCGTGATGCGCCAACTCGTGCTCGAACGCCTGGCGGTGCTCGACGTCGAAGCCGCAGCGAGCCTGGACGACATCACTGGCGCGATGACGACGCTGGCCGAGGTCGCACTCGAAACCGCCCTCGCTCAGGCGCAGGCCGATGTCGACCTGCGCTACGGCGCGCCGCAGCGTGCAGACGGCAGCCGCATCGAATTCTGGATCGTCGGCATGGGCAAGCTCGGCGCGCGCGAGCTCAACGTATCGTCGGACATCGACCTGATCTACGTCTACGAAGACGGTGGTGAAACCGCCGGCTCAGGCCCGGCCAGCGTCAGCGCGCACGAATATTTCAGCCTCGTCGCGAAGAAGCTCTACACCCTGATCGGCGACACCACTGACGACGGTTTTGTCTTTCGGGTCGATCTCGCGTTGCGGCCCAACGGCATGTCGGGCCCGCCAGTGCTGAGCCTGGCGATGCTGGAGGAATATTTCCAGGTTCAGGGCCGCGAATGGGAACGTTTTGCCTGGCTCAAGAGCCGCATCGTCGCACCGCGAGCGGCGGTCGAATCGGGCCGCGCGCTGGCACTGCGCACCTTGGTCACGCCGTTCGTTTACCGGCGTTACCTCGACTACGGCATCTTCGAAGGCCTGCGCCAGTTGCACCGCAAGATCCGCGACGAAGCGCAGCGCCGCGCCGCCGGCCGGCCCGAGCGCGCCAACGATGTCAAGCTCTCACGCGGCGGCATCCGCGAGATCGAATTCATCGTGCAACTAATGCTCGTGGTGCGTGGCGGGCAGTTCCCCGAAGTCCGCACCCGGTCCACGCTGCGTGGGCTGCAGCGCCTGGTTGCCAGCGGGCTGATGAAACCGGCTGCCGCCGACAAGCTCGCCCAGGCCTACACCTTCTTGCGCCGCGTCGAGCACCGCATCCAGTACCTCGACGACCAGCAAACGCACCAGTTACCGACCCACGATGGCGACCTGGCCTGGATCGCGGCCAGCCTGGGCCTGGGTGCGGACCCTGCAACGGCCAGCCACGGCGACGCCTGCGCGCTGATCACCCGGCTCGGCGAGGTGCGCGAGCTGGTGGCGACCGAGTTCGACACCTTGCTGCACGACGGCCGCGCGCCGGCACCGTCGCCACTGGCCAGCGCCGCCGCTTGCAAGGGCTGCGGCCCCGGGCCGCAGCCGGTGGACAGTGAGACGCTGATCGAACAACTGCCACCGGCCTTGGCCGCGCGGGTGCGCAGCTTTGGCGCGCACCCGCGCGTGGCGGGCTTGCGCGACGAAGCCAAGCTGCGCCTGGGCCGGCTCATCGAGCGCGCCGGCGAATGTGTGCGCAGCGGCGTCTGTGACGAAGCGGCGGCGCTGCGCTTCATCGACTGGCTCGAGCCGCTGCTGCGCCGCGAGAGTTATCTCGCGCTGCTCGTCGAGCGGCCATCGGTGCTGAGCCGGCTGCTGCGCCTGCTCGGGCTGGCGCGCTGGCCGATGCACTACCTGATGCAGCACCCCGGCGTCATCGACGAACTTGCCGACGAGCGCCTGCTGCACGAACGTTTTGATCGCGACGCGATGGTGCGCGAACTCGAAGACCGGCATGCCGCCTGGCAGCGCTCTGGCGAAGCGTCAGAAGAGCTGTTGATGGATACGCTGCGCCGCGCCCACCACGCCGAGGTCTTCCGCACCCTGGTGCGCGATGTCGAGGGCCGGATCACGGTTGAAGAGGTCGCCGACGACCTGTCGGCGCTGGCCGACGCGGTGCTCGATACCGCCATCCGCTGGGCCTGGGCGCTGTACCGGTTGCGCCACCAAGTCGCCCCCGCGCTGGCGGTCATCGCCTACGGCAAGCTCGGCGGCAAGGAGCTGGGCTATGGCAGCGATCTCGATGTCGTATTTCTCTACGACGACAGCGGCGCGCGTGCCGATGTCGATGCCGGCACCGACGCTGGCACCGACCCCGACCGGGCGCAGGAAATCTACGCCGGCTTCGTGCGCAAACTCATCACCTGGCTGACGCTGCGCACTGGCGTTGGCGAGCTCTTCGATATCGATACCGCGTTGCGCCCGAATGGCAATTCGGGCCTGCTCGTGACTTCGATCGAAGCTTTCGAGCGATACCAGTCCGGGCGCGGCAGCAATACCGCGTGGACCTGGGAGCACCAGGCCCTGACCCGCGCGCGCTGGTGCGCAGGCGCGGTATCGATGGCGCCGCGCTTCGACGCCGCGCGCGCCGCGGTGCTGACCGCCGAGCGCGACACCGCGGCGCTCGCCCAAGAGGTGCGCACGATGCGCGATCGGGTGCGTGCGGCGCATCCCACGCGGGCCGGGCGCTTCGACGTCAAACACAGCGCCGGTGGCATGATGGATGTCGAATTTGCGGTGCAGTTTCTGGTCCTCGCCCACGCTGGGCAGCAGCCCGCCTTGCTGGCCAATGCCGGCAATATCGCGCTGCTGCACCGCGCCGAAGCCGCCGGTCTGCTCGCATTGGGCATCGGCCACGCCGCCGCCGACGCCTACCGGGTGCTGCGTCAGGCGCAGCACCGCGCGCGCCTGGACGAGCAGCCGACGCAGGTCGAGCCCGATGCCGGCCTCGTTGCCGCACGCGACGCGGTGCTCGCGCTGACCTGCGCCGTCTTCGGGTGAAGGCACTGCTGCGGCCGGGCGTGGCCTGGGTGCTGATGTGCGCGCTGCTCGCGGCTGGCGCGTTAGGGGTGGCGGCCGTCAGCGACTTCGCAGCCGTCGGCGCAATCGGCGCAATCGACGCGATCAGCAGCGCAGACAGCGCGCGCACCGCGAGCGCTGCGGCCATCGCCGGCATCGCGTCGGCAGCCGCCGCGCTCGACTGGCAACCGACACTCGCGTGGAGCGAACCCTGGCGCTGGTGGACTGCCGCCTGGGTGCACCTGAGCCACGGCCATCTGCTGGCCAACCTGGCCGGCTGCGTGGTGCTCGCCGCCTTCGGCTGGACCGCAGGCACCGGCTGGCGCCTGACGCTGTCCTGGCTGGTGGCCTGGCCGCTGACCCATCTGGCGCTGCTCGGCGAGCCGCAACTCGCCCACTACGGCGGCCTGTCGGGCCTGCTGCATGCGGGTGTGGCGATCGCTGCTGTCGGGCTCGTTTGGATCGATTCCGGCCGGCCGCGCTGGATCGGCGCGGCGGTGTTGGTCGGCCTGCTCGTCAAGGTGATCAGCGAGCGGCCGTGGCTCGGCGCGGTGCAGCAATGGCCGGGCTGGGATATCGGCATCGCGCCAATCGCGCACGCCACCGGCATGGCGGCCGGCCTGGTCTGCGCGGTGGTCGCCTGCGCGACGGCGGGGTCGCATGGGCATGGGCGTGGGCATGGTGGGCCTGGGCCTCGGCATGGGCGTGGGCGTGCGCATCACGGCGAGCGTGGCACGATGCAGCGATGACCCCCGACGGCGAGCGCCGCCCCCACCTCGATCCACTGGCGCTGTGCACGCTGCTCACCTGCTGCACGCTGTGGGGCCTGAACCAAGTGGCGACCAAGGTCGCCCTGGTTGATGTGCCACCGCTGACGCAGGCCGGCCTGCGGTCGGCCGGCGCGGCGCTGCTGGTGCTGGCCTGGGCCAGTTGGCGCCGGGTGCCGCTGTGGCAGCGTGACGGCAGCCTGGGCGCGGGGCTGCTGGCGGGCGTGCTGTTCGCGGCGGAGTTCGCCTGCATCTTTGTCGGGCTGCAATTCACGACCGCGTCGCGGATGGTCGTCTTCATCTACCTCGCGCCTTTCGTGGTCGCGTTGGGCATGCCTTTTGTCGCCGCTGGCGAGCGCTTGCGGCCGCGCCAATGGGCCGGGCTGCTGGCGGCGTTTGGCGGGGTGGCATGGGCTTTTGCCGAAGGTTTTGGCGCCGCACCGGCCGCTGCCGGGCCAGCGGCGTGGCCAGCTTCATGGCCAGCTTTATGGCCGATAGCCGGGCCAACGTCCGGGGCCGCGCTGGGTGATGCACTGGGCGTGCTCGCGGCCGTGCTCTGGGGGGCCACGACGCTGGTCATCCGCGGCAGTCGCCTGGCCACGCTGGCGCCTGAAAAGACCCTGCTCTACCAACTCGCGGTCTCGGCACTGGTGCTCGCCGTTGCGGCGCCACTTGCCGGCGAAGCCTGGCCGTCCAACCCGTCGACGCGGTCGGTCGTGTCGCTGCTGTTCCAGACCGTGATCGTCACGTTTGCCAGTTATCTGGCCTGGTTCTGGCTGGTGCGCCACTATGCGGCGACGACAATCTCTTCGTTTACGCTGCTGACGCCGGTATCGGGCCTGGTCTTCGGCGTGCTGCTGCTCAACGAGCCGCTGACCTGGCGGCTGCTGCTGGCGCTGCTGGCGGTAGGCGCCGGGTTGCTGCTGGTGAATCGGCGCTGAAGCATTTCTCTCAATCACAACCGGAGATTTTGATGATCGTGCTGTGTGGCTTTGCAGTTTCCAACTACTACAACAAGGTCAAGCTGGTGCTGCTCGAAAAGGGCATCGAGTTCAACGAAGAAACGGTCGCCACCGGCAGCACCGACGAAGCCGTGCTCAGCGCCAGCCCGCTGGGCAAGATCCCGTTCCTGCGCACGCCGCAGGGGCCGCTGTGTGAAAGCCAGGTCATCGTCGACTGGCTCGAAGCCGCCTACCCACAGCCGGCGCTGGTGCCGTCCGACCCCTACGCCGCGGCCAAGGTGCGCGAACTGGCGACCTTCATCGACCTGCATCTCGAACTTGTGGTGCGTGAGCTTTATGCCGAGGCCTTTTTTGGCGGCACCGTCAGCGATGACACCAAGGCGCGGGTGCGGCGCAAGCTCGATAAAAACATCCCCGCGTTCAAGCGCCTGGCGAAGTTTTCACCCTACGTCGCCGGCGCCCAGTTCACGATCGCCGACTGCTCGGCCTGGAACGCGCTGCGCCTGTTGTCGATGGCTACGAAGAAGGTCTATGGCGAAGACCTCCTGAGTGGCCATGGCATCGACTGGAAGCCCTATATGGACCTCGTCGGCGAGCGCCCGAGCGCGCAGCGTGTTGCTGCCGACCGCAAGGCGGGCGCTGTGCCGCCGAAGGCCTGAGAGCCTGAGAGTATTTCGATCATGCCCACTCATCACGCCAAAAGACGCCCGCTCGTCGTTGCAAATGCTCGCTGTAGCCCAAGCTACAGCTACGCTTTGCGCCTAGATCGGACGCCTTCTGGCGCGCTGCTCGGGCACGCTCGAAAAACTCTCAAGCTCTGAGCTGTCGACACGTGCGGGCCGGCGATGCCGCGTCAGGCCCCGCCCGCGTAGTCCTGCTGCCGCCAGGCCTCGAACACCGCCACGGCCACTGCGTTGCTGAGGTTGAGGCTGCGCTGGCCTGGCCGCATCGGCAGGCGCACGCGCTGCTCTGGCGCAAAACTGTCGCGCAGCTCAGCGGGCAGGCCGGCGGTCTCGCTGCCAAACACCATCCAGTCGCCACGCTGCCAGCGCAGCGCGCCCAGGAGCTGCGCGCCGCGGGTCGTGAAGGCGAAGC
>JAYUSP010000501.1:0-3275 GCA_043755615.1 Betaproteobacteria bacterium | reverse complement strand
TTTCGTCGAACGCGGCGCCATAGATCACATGCGCTTCTTCGGCGGCGTACATGCGGATCGTGCTCATCGCGGTCTTGGACTCCATCAGCTTGAAGCTGGCCTTGCTCGCCGCGATCAGCACCAGCACACCGCGCGCGCCCGACAGGTCGATGCCTTCGAGCAACGGGCAGGCGACTGCCGACTCGGCGGCCTTCTTCGCGCGGTCGGGGCCACCGGCGATCGCGGTGCCCATCATCGCCTTGCCGGGCTCGCTCATCACCGTCTTCACGTCCTCGAAGTCGACGTTGACCAGGGCGTCCATGTGGATGATGTCGCTGATGCCGCCGACGGCGTTTCTGAGCACGTCGTTGGCATGTGCAAATGCGGCTTCCTGGGTCACGTCCTCGCCCATCACCTCAAGCAGCTTTTCGTTGAGCACGACGATCAGCGAGTCGACATTGGCTTCGAGCTCGACGACGCCCTGGTCGGCCTGCTTGCTGCGCCGCGAGCCTTCGAAGTCGAAGGGTTTGGTCACCACCCCCACCGTCAGGATGCCCATCTCGCGGGCGACGCGGGCGATCACGCTGGCCGCGCCGGTGCCGGTGCCGCCGCCCATGCCGGCGGTGATGAAGAGCATGTGGGCGCCTTCAACCGCGCTGCGGATGCTGTCGATCGAGTTTTCGGCTGCGGTGCGGCCGACCTCGGGCTTGCCCCCCGCGCCGAGGCCCTTGGTGCCGAGCTGCACCAGCACCGGCGCCTTGCTGCGGTTGAGCGCCTGCGCGTCGGTGTTGGCGACGACAAAGTCGACCCCCTGCACCTTCTGCGAAATCATGTGCTCGACGGCATTGCCGCCACCACCGCCGACGCCGATCACCTTGATCTGCGTGCCTTGGTCGAATTCTTCGATCATCTCGATTGCCATTTTGTGCTCCTTGCTAGTCTGCAGTTGCCAGTCAACGTCTAACACCCGAAACACACGGCGATCTGCGCCGCCGTGCGTGCTTGAAAAACCTGTCCACTAAAAATTGCCCAAGAACCAGTCCTTTGCGCGACCGACCACGTTTTTCACCGACCCCGCCTGCGCCGCCGCCTTCTGGCCGCGGCTGCGCGCGAGCAGCGCTTCTTCGAGCAAGCCCATCGCGGTGGCCGAGCGCGGGTTGGCGACGATGTCATAGAGCACGCCGCTGTACATCGGCAGCCCCTTGCGAACGGGCTTGAGGAACAGGTCTTCGCCGAGCTCGACCATGCCCGGCATCACCGCCGAGCCGCCGGTGATGACGATGCCGCTGCCGAGCAGCTCTTCGTAGCCGCTGCTGCGAATGACCTGGTGCACCAGCGAAAAAATCTCTTCGACCCGCGGCTCGATGACGCCGGCCAGCGCCTGCCGGCTGAGCAGGCGTGGCGCACGGTCGCCAAGGCCCGGCACCTCGATCTGTGCCGCCGGGTCGGCGAGCAGTTGTTTGGCGACGCCATATTCGACCTTGATCTCTTCGGCGTCCTTGGTCGGGGTGCGCAGCGCCATCGCGATATCGCTGGTGATCAGGTCGCCGGCGATCGGGATCACCGCGGTGTGGCGCACCGAGCCGTCGGTGTAGATCTGCACATCGGTGGTGCCGGCGCCGATATCGACCAACGCCACGCCGAGGTCCTTTTCGTCGGCGCTGAGCACGCTTGCCGCGCTGGCGCTCGGGTTCAGGACCAGGCGCTCGACCTCGAGGCCGCAGCGGCGCACACATTTGAGGATGTTCTCGGCCGCGCTCTGCGCGCCGGTGACGATGTGTACTTTCACCTCGAGCCGGCTGCCGCTCATGCCGATCGGCTCTTTCACCTCATGGCCGTCGATGGTGAATTCCTGCGGCTCGACCAACAGCACACGTTGGTCGTTAGGGATATTGATCGCCTTGGCGGTATCCACCACGCGCGCGACATCGGTCGGCGTGACCTCGCGGTTGTCGCGCACGATGACCATGCCGGTCGAGTTCTGGCCGCGGATATGGCTGCCGGTGATGCCGGTGTAGACGCTGCCGATCTTGCACGCGGCCATCACCTCGGCTTCTTTCAGCGCTGCCTGGATGCTCTGCACGGTGGCGTCGATATTCACCACCACGCCGCGTTTGAGGCCATGCGTGGTGGCCACGCCGAGGCCGGCGATGCGCAGCTCGTTGCCGTTGACGATCTCGCCGACAACGACCATCACCTTGGCGGTGCCGATATCCAGGCCGACGACCAGATCCTTGAATTCCTTGGCCATTCAGGGCCTCCCTTTGGCTGCCGGCCCGGAGGCTGCTTGAGTCGTCGTGATGCCGCGCATGCGCACCGCATAACCATCGGGATGGCGCAGGTCGGCGTAGAGCAGCGGGCTCTTGAAATGGCCGCTGACCTGGGTCAGCGTGCGCACAAATCGTTCAGTGCGGGCGACCACCTCGTCGGCCGGCCCGCGGCCGAGTTCGACCAGCGTCTCGCCGTCGAGCTGCACGCGCCACGAGCCGCGGCCGGACAGCGTCAGGCGCTCGACCTCGCGGTCCAGGCGCGCAAACAGCGGCTGCACGCGCTGCAACAGGGCCAGCATCTGCGCCGCGCTACCTTCGGGCCCGGCCAGGCGCGGCAGGCCTTCGTCTTCGACATCACCGACATTGGCCTCGAAGACTTCGCCAAAGCTGTTGACGACGCGGTCGTTGCCGTCTTCAGCGACCCACAGCGCTGCAGCGCGGTGTTCTTCCAGGCGCACCGCCAGGCGATCCGGCCAGACCCGGCGCACGACCGCACGCCGCACCCAGGGCACCGACTCGAAAGCCGCGCGCGCACGTTGCAAGTCGATGCTGAAAAAACTGCCGGACAGGCGCGGCAACGCATTGGCGCGCACCGTCGTCGCGCTGTTGCGCTGCAGGTCGCCTTCGAGCTGGATCGCACGCACCGGGAACCACGGTGCACGCACCAGCCACAGCGCACCCGCGCCAAGCAGTGCCAGCGCGACGAGGCCGTAGACGACGCCGGCAACGCCGTTCATCAGGCGCACATCGGTGGGCACTTCAGTGGACACTTCAGTGGGCAGGCTCAAGGTGGCCATCAGCGTGCCGCTCCCGCTGCGTCGGTCGAGACCGCGGCGCTGTCCAGCGCCGCATCGGCGAGCAGACGCAGGCACAGCGCTTCGTAGCTGATGCCCGCGGCGCGCGCCGACATCGGCACCAGCGAATGCCCGGTCATGCCCGGCGAGGTATTCATCTCGAGCAAGAACGGCTTGCGGTCGCCGGCGCGGATCATCAGGTCGGCGCGACCCCAGCCGCGGCAGCCGAGCG
>JAYUSP010000500.1:0-3281 GCA_043755615.1 Betaproteobacteria bacterium | reverse complement strand
TCTTCTGCGCGCGCGCGTCGAGCGCCGCGATGATGGGCGGCCAGATGTACTTCATCGTGACCCCGATCAGGATCAGGAACACGATCATCTGGATGATGAGTGTGCTGGTGATGCTCACGTGTATGCCTCGATCACGGTAAACGGGTGGCGGTGCCGGCCACGCAATGTTTGCATTGCCGGCCGGATGAAACGTCAGCCCGGGATTACTTCGGCAGCAACGCGAGCTGGGCCAGGAACGGGTTGGCAGTGGTGAACCACAGCGCGATACCGGTGCCGATGATGAACGACGCGTCGATCAGGCCGACGAGCAGGAACATCTTCGTTTGCAGCTCGCCCATCAACTCGGGTTGGCGCGCGGCTGACTCGAGGTATTTGCTGCCCATGACGCCGATGCCGATACAAGCACCCATGGCGCCCAGACCGATGATGAGACCAGCGGCAAGCGCGACGAGACCGATGAGTTCCATGTTGACTCCTGTTGGAAAAGTTTGGAAGGTGGAAAGGAAAAAGAGGAAGCGAAAAACGATCAGTGGGCGTCGTGGGCCTGGCCCACGTAGACCAGGGTCAGCATCATGAAAACAAACGCTTGCAGCGTGATGATCAGGATGTGGAAGATGGCCCAGACGGTGCCGGCCACGATATGCAGCGCGGCCAGCGCAAAACCGCCAAAGGTCAGCGTGAACGCGCCGCCGAGCAGCGCGATGAGCAGGAAGATCAGCTCACCGGCGTACATATTGCCAAACAGCCGCATGCCATGCGAAACCGTCTTGGCAACGAACTCGACGATCTGCATCGCAAAATTCACAACCCCCAGCAGCACCGCGAAGACCGGATTCTTGCTGGTGCCAAACGGCGCCACGACCAACTCGTGTGCCCAGCCGCCCAGGCCCTTGATCTTGACGTTGTAGTACAGGCAGATCAGCAGCACCGACAGCGACAGGCCCATCGTCACCGACAGGTCGGCGGTCGGCACGACGCGCAGATACGCGTGATGCGGGTCACCACCAGCGGCGCCGTAGATCAGCTCCCAGACCTTGGGCAGCAGATCGACCGGCAACAGGTCCATCGCATTCAGCAAAAAGATCCAGACAAAAACCGTCAGTGCCAGTGGCGCCACAAATTTGCGGCTCTGCGCGTTGTGCACGATGCCCTTGGCCTGCGAGTCAACCATCTCGACCAGGATTTCGACCGCCGCCTGAAAGCGCCCGGGCACACCCGACGTGGCCTTGCGTGCGGCCAGCCAGAGCAGCCAGCAGCCGAGCGCGCCGAGCACGATGGAAAAGAAAACGGAGTCGAAATTGATGACCGAAAAGTCGACCAGCGATTTGGGCTTGCCGGTGGCCAGGTGGGTCAGGTGGTGAACAATATATTCACCGCTGGTGGGCGCTGCGCTTGCTTCTGCGGCCATCTTGTCCTCAGCGACTGTTCTTATCGTCGGTTGTTCTGATTCGACCCCGCCACAGCAGGGCCACCCAATTCACGCTCAGGCACACCGCCAGAGCCACCAGCAAAGCCGGCCAGCTCAGGCGGGGCACGATCCTGGATGCAGCCAACAACAGGGCTAGCACCAGGATCAATTTCACGCCCTCCCAGAACATGAATCCGACCGCCGCAGCGGCCGGGCTCTTGTCCGGCAGTTTCATGATGCCGCGGGCCAAAATCACCTGCGGCAACACGATGCTGGCCGCCCCGTAAAGCGCCGACCAGCCCAAATCCACTTGCCCGCTCACCGCCCAGCACAAGGCCGCGACGATGAACCCGGCCGCGGCTTGCGCCGCGACAACCGACCACACCGAGATCGAAGGCAGCCGAGCCCGAAGTGCCTGCGCTTCATCGCGCGTCAGCGGTATCGGGGGGGTGTCGTCGTCCTCGTCGTCCCAAACTCCCGGCTTGGCCCGAGCGACTTGGGCGTCGAATCTCTCGGGCATGTGAAGGGCGTCAGAGGGGCGGAGCCAACCTCGGGATTATACGTAATTCAGGGGCCTGTCCGACAGCACCCGCGACACGGTCGGATGTCAGCCCCACGCCAGCAAGCAGCCGCCCTTGCGGCGAAGATCGGGGCGATGCTGAAAACAAAATCGTTGGAATCGCGGTTGAGGTCTGCGGCGGCTGCACGCTGGCTTGGTGTTGCCGCTGCGCTGATATTGACGTGCGCAGCGCAGGCCGATGCCACCACCAGCACGATCACTGCAAACGCCGCCGCCACCGCCAACACAACCGCCGACGCTGTCAGCGCCGAAGCACCGAAGCCGCATCACCGAGCCGGCGGCTTCCAGAACAGCCGGATCGACTTCGAGCCGAAAGGCATTCTCAAATTTTTGCAGTGGCGCACTGACGCAATGCGGCAGGGCCTGCCCAAACCACCACTGCTGCCGACGCCGGTCGTCAAACCCGAGCTTGGATTCATCCGCGCCAACGCAACGGCCGGCGCCGCAATGCAGCCGGCGATGACCTGGATCGGCCACGCCACGGTGCTGGCGCAGTTTGGCGGCTTGAACGTGATCACCGATCCGATCTTTTCCGAGCGCGCGTCTCCGGTCAGCTTTCTCGGCCCAAAGAGGGCCCAGCCGCCCGGCCTGTCGCTGGCTGAATTGCCGCGCATCGACATCGTCGTGGTCTCGCACAACCACTACGACCACTGCGACGAAAACAGCCTGCAGGCCTTGAACGCACAAGCTGGCGGGCCGCCGCTGTTCATCGTGCCGCTGGGCGTGAAGGCCTGGCTGGCCGAGGCCGGTATCGACAACGCCGTCGAACTCGACTGGTGGCAGGCCCACCGCGTCGACGCCGCCGGCGGCACGGTCGACGTGGTGCTGACCCCCGTGCAGCATTGGTCGGGCCGCTCGCTCACCGACCGCCTCGAAACGCTGTGGGGCGGCTTCGCGATCTTCAGCAACGACTTTCACTTCTACTATGGTGGCGACACCGGCTACTCGGCCGACTTCGCCGAGACCCGGGCGCGTTTTGCCGATCGCCAGCGCGTCGGTGGCGGCTTCGACATCGCGCTGCTGCCGGTCGGCGCCTACGAGCCGCGCTGGTTCATGCGTGACCAGCATGTCAACCCGGCCGAGGCCGTGCTGGCACACCGCGACCTGGGCGCCAAACGCTCGCTCGGCGTGCACTGGGGCACCTTCGAGTTGACCGACGAATCGCTCGACGAGCCGCCCCGCGCGCTGGCGGCGGCACTGAAGGAACAAGGTATCGGTGCCGATATATTTACGGTCGTCGCGATCGGCCAGACGCTCAAGCTGCCGCGGCGCGCAGCGCCGCGAGTGGCGCCG
>JAYUSP010000499.1:0-10056 GCA_043755615.1 Betaproteobacteria bacterium | reverse complement strand
AGGCCAGCCGTCGATGAGCGGCGACGCCATCCACGCGCATCTTGCGCTGGTGCCCGGCTGGGCGCTGGCGGGCACCGCGATCGAACGCCGCTACACCTTCAAGGACTTCCACCACACGATGGCCTTTGTCAACGCGTTGGCCTGGATCGCACATGCCGAGGACCATCACCCTGACCTGCTCGTGAGTTACAGCGCCTGCACCGTGCGCTTCAACACCCATTCGGTGGGCGGCATCTCGATCAACGATTTCATCTGCGCCGCCAAGGTCGACGCGCTGCTCCCATGAAGGCCGGGACTTGAGCCGTTTTGCGGCACTCGACCTGGGACTCGTGGTCGCCGCGCATGGCCGCCACGTGATCATCGAAACACCCGAACGGCAGCGCATCCACTGCCACCTGCGCGGCAAAAAAACAGATGCCGTGGTCGGCGACCGCGTGCGCTGGCAGGCCAGCGGCGATGCCGGCGTGATCGAAGAAATCGAGCCGCGCCGCAACCTGCTCTTTCGCCAGGACGAGTGGAAGAGCAAATCGTTTGCCGCCAACCTAGATGCGCTGCTGGTGCTCGTCGCGGTGGAGCCACCGTTCAGCGAATCACAGCTCGCGCGCGCGCTGGTGGCCGCCAGCAGCGCGGGGGTGCCGGCCTGGATCGGCTTGAACAAAATCGACCTGCCCAGCGCCGATGTGGCCCGCGCGCGGCTGGCGCCGTATGGGGCGATGGGCATCGAGGTCGTCGAATTTGCGTTGAAGACCGACACCGACGACGCACGCGCCAAGCTCCTGCCTCGCCTGGCCGGCCGCACGACCCTGGTGCTGGGGCCCAGCGGCATGGGCAAGAGCACGCTGATCAACCGCTTCGTGCCTGCGGCCCACGCGCAGGTCGGCGAGATCTCACTGGCTCTCAACGCGGGCAAACACACGACGACGACAACAACCTGGTACTGGCTCGGTGACGACGCGGTGCAAGGAAATGTGGCTCCGCCACTTTCCTTGATCCCCACGGGGGGCGGCCGGCTTCAGCCGGCCTCGGAGGCCACTGAAGGCGCATTGATCGACTCGCCGGGCTTCCAGGAATTTGGCCTGCGCCAGATCGCGGCCACCGATCTGGCGTCGCTGATGCCGGACTTTGCGCAGCACCTGGGCCACTGCAAGTTCTACAACTGCAGCCATCGCCACGAGCCGCAATGCGGTGTGCGTGATGCGCTGCAGCGCGGCGAGATCGCGGCGACCCGCTACCGCATCTACGGTGAGCTGTTCGACGAGCTGAGTTGAGTTCAGAGTCGTTGCGGCGCGCCGAGCGGCGTCAACCCAACACAAAGGCCAGCGACAGCAACGCCACCAGCAGCATCCACAGCAGCACCGATCGCCAGACCAGCCCGACCATGCTTTGCAGATGTGCGGTCTGCGGCGCGACACCGAGCGTGGAGCCTTCGGCCGCAGCGCTGCCGGCCTCGGCGCCAGCGTCGAAGGTCTTTGACCGGTCGGGTGTCACGCCGGGTGCGGCGCTGCCGCCGAGCTGGACGCCCACCGCACCGGCAGCAGCCGCCAGGATGATGCCTTCGTTGGCGTGTTTCCAAAGGCCGGCGTCGCGCCGCCAGCCGTTGACGGCCTCTTCAAAATTGCCGACCACCGCAAAGCCGAAGGCGGTCAGCCGCGCCGGCACATGGTCGATCAGGTTGAAGAGGTGCTGCACCAGGTCGCGCAGCTTCTCGTTCACCGGCGCGTCCAGCGCCCGATGCCGGTAGGCCCAGTAGCGGCTCGAAAATTCGGCCATCCGATAGAGCACCGCGCCGGCCGGGCCGAGGCCGAGCGCCGACAGCACCACAAACCAGAAAAAGACACCGAAGACATGCCGGTGCGCGGCGAGCAGCGAATGTTCGATGACATGGCGCAGCAGTTCGGTGCGCGGCAATTCGCTGGCGTCGAGGTGGCGCCATTCGGCAAGCAGCCGGCGCGCTTGCGCCTCGTCACCGCGGTCGAGCGCGTCGCGGATGTCGGTGAAATAGTGGCTGAACTGGCGGAAACCCAGCGTCAGGTAGAGCACCGTGACATCGAGCGCCAGCGCCAGCGCCAAGCTGAATTCGCGCAACAGCAGGTAAATCGCGGCGGCAACAAGCGTCGGCCCGAGCACCGACACCCCCCAGACCACCGCCGCGTGATGCGGCTTGCCGGCATCGAAGTTGCGGCCGGTCCAGCCGACCCAGCGCTGCAGGATATGGTGGACCCAGTTGTCGCGCGGCAGCGGCTTGAGCTGTTCGACGAGCAGAGCAAACAGGACGGCAAAGAAGCTCATTGCGCAGCGATCATAACGAGCGCGGCGCGTTGCGCTGTCGCCAACCAGAAGCCGCCGATCAGCGTGCCAGCACGCGATAGAGGTTGCGCAGCATCGCCGCGGTGGCGCCCCAGACGAAATATTCGCGCCCGTCGCCATCGGGCCCCGTGCTGCGCCAGGGCATCGACAAAAAGTTGCGCGCTTCGCCAGCAAACTGGAACAGGTGGCGCTGGTGGTACGCCGGGGTCATCAAGAATTGCAAGGGCACTTCAAACGCCTCGGCGACTTCGAACGCGTCGAGCTTCAACTCGAAGGGCGGCGTCACCAGCGCGATCACCGGCGTGACCGTGAAGCGTGTGATCGTGGTGTACGTCGGCAACCGGCCGATGACCTCGATGCGATCGCGCGGCAGGCCGATTTCTTCTTCGGTCTCGCGCAACGCGGTCGCAACTTCGTCGGCATCGTTGCCTTCAGCGCGGCCACCGGGAAAGCTGATCTGCCCGGCATGTTCATTGAGGTGCTCGGTGCGCATCGTCAGCAGCACATGCAGGCCATCGTGCCGCTGCACCAGCGGCACCAGCACCGACGCAGCGGCGGGTTCGCGGTCGCTGAACAGGCGGCCGTCGCCGGCGAACTCGGGCGGGGCTTCCAGCGGCGTGGCAAAACGCTGGCGCAGGGCCTCGGCGGTAAGGCGTGAGGCGGCCACTGCCGGCAGGTGCGCGTCGGTGCCGATGACCGGCACGCTGCGCGGGTCGAGAATGCGCGGCGGCCGCGTCATGCGCTCAGCCGGCACTGTTGCGGCGCCCGGCCACCTACAAACAGCGCGGTCCCGCAGCGAGCAGCCAAAAAACAAAAGCCGCCCAAAGGCGGCCTGGTGCCGGATGCAGCCATGTGGCAAGTGTCCGACGGCCCGAAGCCGCGTTCAGGACAGCTTGGCCTTGATGCGCGCCGACTTGCCGCTGCGCTGGCGCAGGAAGTACAGCTTGGCGCGACGCACGTCGCCGCGGCGCTTGACTTCGATATTCGCGATCAGCGGGCTGTAGAGCTGGAAGGTACGCTCGACACCTTCACCGCTGGAGATCTTGCGCACGATGAAGCTCGAATTCAGACCGCGGTTGCGCTTGGCAATCACGACACCTTCGTAGGCCTGCACCCGCTTGCGGGTGCCTTCGACGACGTTGACGCTGACGATCACGGTGTCGCCGGGGGCAAAGGCCGGAATCGTCTTGCCCAGGCGGACAATCTCTTCCTGCTCAAGGGTTTGGATCAGGTTCATGGGGCTCTCGATATCGATCGTGCGCGGGCTGTGGGTTGATGGCCGGCTGGCGCTTTTGGGGCCCGCTCGGCGCTGCTTGGAGCAGGTGCTGGCGGGCCGTCCGGGCAGAGGATCGAAAAGCCTCTGATTATACCCCAAGTCCGCGCAGGAACACCTCGTCGGGCGTGGACAGCCGACCGGCGGCCCGCGCTGCGGCAATCAGGTCCGGCCGTCGCGTCGCAGTGATCTGCAGCGCGCGCTCGCGCCGCCAACGCGCGATCTCGCCATGATGACCCGACAGAAGCACCGGGGGCACCAGGCGGCCATCGGGCAGCGCTTCAGGGCGGCTGTAGGCCGGGCCTTCGAGCAAGCCATCGGAAAAACTGTCCTGCTCGTGCGAGGGCGCGTTGAGCACCCCGTCTTGCAGGCGCGCGACGGCGTCGAGCAGCACCAGCGCCGGCAACTCGCCGCCCGACAGCACAAAGTCGCCGAGGCTGATTTCGATCGTCACATGGCAGTCGATGACGCGCTGGTCGATGCCTTCGTAGCGCCCGCAGAGCAAGACCGCGCCAGGCCCGGCAGCAAATTCTTCGATCAGCGCCTGATCCAGACGCCGGCCAGCGGGGGTGAAGTGAACCACCGGCAGGGCGGCGCCAGGCGCGTCGGCATGGTCCGCCGCCACGGCCGCCAGCGCACGCTTGAGCGGCTCTGCGAGCATGACCATGCCAGGGCCGCCGCCAAAGGGCCGGTCGTCGACGCGGCGGTAGTTGTCATCGGCAAAATCGCGCAGCGGCCACAAACGAACGTCGACCTGGCCCGATGCAAACGCGCGGCGTGTGATGCCTTGCGCCAGATGCGGCGCGAACAGTTCGGGGAACAGGGTGACGACGTCGAAGCGCATCGATGGCCGTCGTGCAGCTTCAGTAATCCAGGCCCCAGTCGACGACGATGCGCCGGCCGGCCAGGTCGACGCTGTCGACATAAGCGCTGACAAAGGGGATCAGCCGCTCCGCCGATTCGGGCTTCACGCCCGCCGGGACATCCGGCGGCAGAACCCGCAGCACCGCATGCGCGCCGGTGTCGATGAGGCCGACGACGCGCCCGAGCTCCTGCGCTTGGCGATTGGCGACTTGGCTGCCGATCAGGTCGACCCAATAGAACTCGTCGTCACCGGCGGTCGGGAAACTGCTGCGCGCGATGTAGATGCGCGCACCGCGCAGCGCCTGCGCGGCGTCGCGATCGGCCAGGTCGGTGACCTCGGCGACGACACCGTCACCATGCTCCTTCGCACGCACGATGCGCAGCAGCGCCGGCCAGGGCGTGGCCGGCCGCGGCCCCGCGGCTTCGGGTGGCCGGATGAACCAGCGCTTGGATGAAAACAGCGCCTGCGGGTCACTGGCGTAGGCCTCAACCTTGATCGCGCCCTTGACGCCCCAGGCACCGAGCACGCGGCCGACCTCGACTGCATCGTCGGGGAACACCGGATCGGTGGCCGACATGGCCTGACGACTCGCGCTCAGCCTGCCGTCGCCGCTTGAGAGGTCAGGCGGTGGCCGTGGCCTTGGCCTGGCCGATCAGGCGCTCGACCGTCGGCGACAGGCGGGCACCAACACCCGACCAGTAGCTCACGCGGTCCAACGCCACACGCAGCGGCTGCTCGCCACCGGCGGCGACCGGGTTGTAAAAACCGACCCGCTCGATGAAGCGGCCATCGCGGCGCTCGCGCGCGTCGGCAACCACGATGTTGTAGAACGGGCGACCTTTGGAGCCGCCGCGGGACAGCCGGATTACGACCATGATGAGAGATCCTTCGAATCGTCAGCGGCCGATGCAGCAGGGGACACTCTGGTGCAGCAAGTCGCGGTTGGCGGATGGCGGTTGGCGGTTGCGGCAATCGATGCCACGCTGGCCCGGGGTCGGCCCCGTGGAGTTGCCATGTCGCGCTGCGTAAACGCAGCCCGACCACGGCCGTTGCCGAAAACCCAGCATTATAGACTCCAGCGCACTACCAGACCGTAGCCCGGCGAACCTGTGACACCTGCCCCATGACCAGCGCGCCTACGCAAACATCCACCGACACCGACACCGACACCGACACCCGCACCCGCACTCGCGGCGACACCGACACCGACACCGACACACGCGCCGGCTACCGCTCCAAGAGCCTGGCGACCTGGATCGCGGTGATCGCCGGCACGCTGGGCCTGCACCGCGTGTATCTGCGCGGCGCCGGCGACCTGCTGGCCTGGCTGCATGTGCCGCTGACGGCGCTGGGCGTCTACGGCATGCAGCGCATGCAGGTCTTCGGCCAGGACGACCGGCTGGCCTGGGTGCTGATCCCGGTGCTCGGTTTGATGGTCTCGCAAGCGATGCTCTGTGCCATCGTCTACGGGCTGACGTCGGATGAAAAATGGGACTCGCACCACAACCCGGGCCAACCGGTGCGCGACACCGGCTGGGGGCCGGTGCTGGGGGTCATCGCCGCCCTGTTGCTCGGCGCCGCAGTGCTGATGGGGACGATCGCCTTTGCCGGGCAGAAATACTTCGAGACCCAACTCGATCAGGTGAACAACAGCGAGCCGACGTAGTAGGCCACCGCGGCCACAAAGGCCGACGCGGGAATCGTGAAGATCCACGCCCAGACGATATTGCCGGCTACCCCCCAGCGCACCGCCGCAGCGCCGCGCACTGCACCGACACCGACGATGGCGCCAGTGATGGTATGAGTGGTCGACACCGGGATGCCCATCGCGGTGGCCAGGAATAGCGTCATCGCGCCACCGGTTTCGGCACAGAAGCCGCCCACTGGTTTGAGCTTGGTGATGCGCTGGCCCATCGTCTTCACGATGCGCCAGCCGCCGAACAAGGTGCCCAAGCCGATCGCCAGATAACACGACCAGATGACCCAGCCCGGCGGCGACTTGTCGGCCGCGCTGACGCTGCCGGTGGCGATGAGCAGCAGCCAGATGATGCCAATTGTCTTTTGCGCGTCGTTGCCGCCGTGGCCCAGCGAATACAGGCTCGCCGACACCAGTTGCAGGCGGCGAAAGACGTTGTCGGCACGCAGCGGCGACGTGCGCCGGCAGATCCACGCCACCGCGACCATCAACATCGAGCCGAGCGTGAAACCGAGCAGCGGCGAAATCACGATGAAGGCCACCGTCTTGAACACCCCTGCGGCGATGAGGTTGCTCGCGCCGGCCTTGGCAATCACCGCGCCGACGATGCCACCGATCAGCGCGTGCGACGAACTCGACGGGATGCCGTACCACCAGGTCAGCAGATTCCAGAAGATCGCGCCGACCAGTGCACCGAAGACCACGATGTGATCGACGACACCCGGCTCGACGATGCCCTTGCCGATCGTCGCGGCGACGCTGAGCTTGAAGATGAAGATCGCGACGACGTTAAAAAACGCCGCCATCGCCACCGCCTGCAAGGGCTTGAGCACGCCGGTCGAGACGACCGTGGCGATCGAGTTTGCGGCGTCGTGAAAACCGTTCATGAAGTCGAACAGCAAGGCCAGCGCGACGAGCGCCACGACGACCCAGAAACCCACCGGTGCGGCTTGCATCGTCAGTGCGGAGTCGTGAGCAAATGTGGCTCTGCCACTTTGCTCACCCCCCTCTGGGGGCGGACGACGTATGTCGTCGGCCTCGGGGCAGTCATGAGTTTTCGAGGACCACACCCTCGATCAGGTTGGCCACATCCTCGCAGCGGTCGGAGATCGATTCGAGCAGTTCGTAGATCGCCTTGAGCTTGATCAGCTCGCGCACGTCGGGCTCTTCGCGGAAGAGCTTGCTCATCGCGCTGCGCATCACACGGTCGGCATCGGATTCGAGGCGGTCGATCTCTTCGCAGGTCTTGATCGCCGCGGCGGCCGTGGCAGCGTCGCTCAGGCGCGGCAGCAGGGTCACCGCATGCTGCACCCGCTCGCAGCATTTGGCGCTGATCTCACCGAGCCGGTGCACGTCCTCGCTCATGTGGTGCACGTCGTAGAGCGACATCGTTTCCGACGTGTCCTGGAGCAGGTCGAGCACGTCGTCCATCGCGTTGATCAGGCCGAGGATCTGCTCGCGGTCGATCGGCGTCACAAAGGTCTTGTGCAGCAGCCGGTTGACTTCGGCGGTGACTTTGTCGGCCGCCCGCTCGGCAGCGTCGACCTCGGCGGCGTATTTCTCGCGCAGCGCAAGGTCGCCGTAGTTTTCAACCATCGCCATGAACGCGCGCGCGCCCTCGACGATGCGGTCACCATGCTGGTTGAAGAGCTCGAAAAAATTGCCCTCGCGGGGCAGCAACTTGCTGAAAATCATGGTCCGCAACCTCCCGGGGCGCGGCCAACAGGCACGCGGAGCAGATTGTAGGCGGCGCTGTCAAATTGCTGTCGCGTGGCAGTCACGTGGAAGTCACGTGGCGGTCACGTGGTTGTCAAACCAACGACAACCGTGTCACCCGCTGATCCACCAGCGCGGCCAGCAGCGCGGCCACGCTGCCATGCCGGCCGACAAGCAGCCCGGCATCGATCTCGGCCAGCGGCGCGAGCACAAACGCGCGCTGGTGCATGCGCGGGTGGGGCAGCGCCAGTTCAGCGTCGTCAATGACCTGGTCGCCGTAAAGCAGCAGATCAAGATCGAGTGTGCGCGGCGCGTTGGGAAACGGCCGTTCGCGGCCGTGTGCGAGTTCGAGCCGCAGCAGTTGCTGCAGCAGCCGATGGGGCTCGAGCCGGGTCTCGATCACGGCCACGGCATTGACAAAGTCCGGGCCGGCGGCGTCGACTGGCGCGCTGCGCCACAGGCTCGACTGCACCAGCAACGTCGTTTCCGGCAGCTCGCCCAAAGCGACGATCGCGGCCCGCACCGTGGCTGCCGCATCACCGAGGTTGCCGCCGATGCCCACCCAGGCGCGAGTCGCCGTGGTTGCACTCACTCGGCAATTACTCGGCAATCACTTGGCAATCACGCGGCGCTCATTCGCCGCTGGTCGGCGCGTCGGCCTCGCCGCCGCCCGCGCCAGACCCGGCACTGCCACCACGACGCCGGCGGCGGCGGCGTTTGCGCGCGGGTGCATCGGCCGCGTCGGCGCTGCTGTCGGCACCCGGATCGGCCGCGTCGTCAGCAGCGCTGGTGCTCCGCGGCGCGGCCGGATCGGCAGCGGTCGGGTCGGCGCGATGGCCGGCCGCGGCCTTGCCACCCGGCACACGTTTCATCTGCGATGCACGCACATCCTGCAGCAGCGCCTCGCGTTCGTCGTCACTGCCGAGTGAGTAGTCTTCCCACCAGTCGGCCAGCTCGGCCGGCAGCTCGCCGACATCCGCGCGCAAGCGAAGGAAGTCGTAGCCGGCACGGAAGCGCGCCTGCTCGACGAGCGAGCTCGCCGCCGCCGGCGTGCGGCGCTCGAAGCGTGGCTGCATCTGCCAGATCTCGCGCATGTCGGCGGCCAATTTGCCACGCCCCGAGATATCGCCGATGCGCGCCTCGAAAACCGCGTCGATGGCCAGCCCGAGCGCCGGAAACGGCGCCTCGCCTTGTGCACGCAGCACCGTCCAGCGCGCCTGCACCTCGCTCCACAGCATGCAGGCGAGCATGAAACTCGGCACCACCGAGCGCCCTTCGGCAACGCGCCGATCGGTATCCTCGAGAGCGAGCCGGACAAATTCATCGCGCCGCGGGTTGGCCGCGCCGTCGCCACCCAGCGCCGCGTCGAGGATCGGAAAGACACCGCGATCCAGGCCCTGCTTGCGCAGCTCGGCAATGCTCGCGATCGCGTGCCCGGTCTGCAGCAGTTTGACCATCTCGTCGAAGAGCCGCGACGCCGGCACATTGGCCAGCAGCGCCGCCATCTCGCGGATCGGTTTGTGCGACTTGGCTTCGATCGAAAAGCCCAGCTTGGCCGCAAAACGCACCGCACGCACGATGCGCACCGGGTCTTCTCGGTAACGCGCTTCGGCGTCGCCGATGATGCGCAGCACGCGGGCTTTGACGTCGGCGTGGCCGCGGTGGTAGTCGACGACGACCTCGCTCACCGGGTCGTAGTACATCGCGTTGACGGTGAAGTCGCGCCGCGCTGCATCTTCGATCTGCGGGCCCCAGACGTTGTCGCGCAGCACGCGCCCTTCGGCGTCGACGACATGGCTCTTGCCGGCGAGTGCGGCCTTCGAGGTCTTTTCGTTGCCGGCAACCTGGTCGGCATCCGCCGACTCCAGCAGCGCACGGAAGGTCGAGACCTCGATGACCTCATGCTCGCGGCCACGGCCGAAGACGACATGCACGATGCGGAAGCGCCGGCCAATGATGAAGGCGCGGCGGAACAGCGCCTTCACCTGCTCCGGCGTGGCGTCGGTGGCGACATCAAAATCCTTCGGTCGCAAGCTCACCAGCAGGTCACGCACCGCGCCACCGACGATGAAGGCCTCGTGCCCGGCATCCTTGAGCGTGCGCACCACGCGCACCGCGTTGTCGTCGAGCAGTTTGGGGTCGATGCCATGTTCGGCCGCCGACAGCTCGACGCGTTTGCCCAGCGGCACCGTCACCGGC
>JAYUSP010000498.1:0-10058 GCA_043755615.1 Betaproteobacteria bacterium | reverse complement strand
CCGATGAGGGCAGGACGTTGTTGTACGCACGCGCCAGGCGGGTGATCGAGTCGAGCAGGATGACGACATCCTTTTTCATCTCGACGAGTCGCTTGGCGCGCTCGATGACCATTTCAGCCACCTGGACATGGCGCGCCGCGGGTTCGTCGAAGGTCGAACTGATGACCTCACCGCGCACGGTGCGCTGCATTTCGGTGACTTCTTCTGGCCGCTCGTCGACGAGCAGCACCATCAGGTGCGCCTCGGGGTAGTTGGCCGCAATCGCGTGCGCCATGTGCTGCATCATGATCGTCTTGCCGGTCTTGGGCTGGGCGACGAGCAGGGCACGCTGGCCTTTGCCGATCGGGGCGACGAGGTCGATGATCCGACTGGTGACGTTTTCTTCGCTCTTGATGTCACGCTCAAGCCTGAACTGCTCCTTGGGGAACAAGGGCGTCAGGTTCTCAAACATGATCTTGTGCTTGTTTTCCTCAGGCGTGATGCCATTCACCCGGTCGACCTTGACCAGCGCGAAATAGCGTTCGCCGTCCTTCGGGACCCGGACTTCGCCTTCGACCATGTCCCCAGTGTGCAGGTTGAAGCGGCGCACCTGGCTCGGCGACAGATAGATGTCGTCGGTGCTGGCCATGTAGCTGGCCTCGGGCGAGCGCAGGAAGCCGAAGCCGTCGGGCAGGACCTCGAGCACGCCGTCGCCGAACACCTGCTCGCCCGCCTTGGCGCGTTTTTTCATGATCGCGAACATCAGCTCCTGCTTGCGCAGGCGGCTGACGTTTTCGATCTCCAGCGCCTCGCCCATCGTGATGAGTTCGGAGACGTGCTGGGCTTTGAGTTCTGACAAGTGCATCGTGAGATACCCGGGGGAGGAAGCCGGCGCGGCGGATCAGCGCTGCGCCTGGGTTGTTGCTGGGCTGTCGCCAGGTCCGCCGAAGCCAGCAGCCCGGATCTGTTCGGGTAGGGCCGGGTGTGGACTGAGCTGGAAACTGGCGCGTGCAGCTGCTGGATCGGTCGGTCGGAAGAGTCGTCGGGGAGGGCCGCGCCGGGGTCAGCACCGACTTATCAGCCCGCATCGGCGGCCACGCGTCGTGCGTAACGGCCCTTTGAAATGTTCTGGGGCGGCGGGTCTTACCCCTCGTCGCCGCTCAATAGCACCCGATTATAGATGCCCGTCCAGGAAGGCCGTCAACTGCGCCTTCGGCAAGGCGCCGACCTTGGTCGCGACGAGTTCGCCGCCCTTGAAGAGCATCAGGGTCGGGATGCCGCGGATGCCGAACTTGGCCGGCACATCGGGGTTTTCGTCGACGTTCATTTTGGCGATCTGGATGCGGTCGCCATAGTCCTTGGCAACGTCTTCGAGGATCGGCGCAATCATCTTGCAAGGGCCGCACCATTCGGCCCAGTAGTCCACCAGGACCGGGCGGTCGGCCTGCATCACATCAGTTTCGAAGGATGCATCGGTGACATGTTTGATCGCGTTACTGCTCATGAGGTCTTCTCCGTGGCCGCCGTCATTGCATGCAACGTTCATGCATCAGCAGGCACAATCATTCTGACACATCAACCCGCCACCCGTCGGGCCCGCCGCCGCAACTCGCAACGCCGCACGATGCCTGACCACCAGCAGATCGACGGCCACTGCCCGCCCGATGAGGCCTGGACGCGCATCGCCGCGATGGTGCACGGCTGGGCCGCCGAGCAGGGTCTGCCGTTGCGCGACCTGGTGTTGCTGGTGCCGTTTGTGCAGCTCATCGATCCCGCGCGGCGCGCCTTCGGTAAGCACGGCGGCTGGCAGCCGCGCATCGAGACGACGAGCACGCTGGCCGCCGCATTGGCGCCGCCGTTGGCCAACGCGGCCGGCGAAGTCTGCGGCATTGACGTGGTCGATGCGCTGCTGCTGTCGCAACTGTTGCGCCGCCAGCCGAGCATGGCTGCGTGGGAGCGTCGCGACCGGCGCGGCTTCAACCAGGCGGTGGCCGCGGCGGTGGTCACGGCCCACGAACTCTGGCGCACCGCCGGCGCACGACCGCCGGCAATGCGTGCCGACTACTGGGCGCAAGCCCGGCACCTGGTCGGCTTGGCCGTCGGGGCCGGTGTTGACGGCCCGCCCGCGCCCGGTGCACTGGAATCGGCATTGGCTCAAGTGGCGCTCGAATGGGCCTGCATCGCCGCGCCGCCGGCAACCGCCGCGCTGTTTGCGCACCAACCGTCGGCCTGGGTCGTCGTCAGCGCCGGTGGCGAAGACACATTGGCGCAGGCGCTGTTGGCCTGCAGCGCAGTGCCGGCTTTGCACATCAATACCGGCGTCAAAGCGGGGGTCAAGGATGACGGCATGGATCGCGAAAACGAGCGCGAAAGCGAGCGCGACAATGACGGCGCCGTCAGCACTGTCGACGACGACTTCTTCGCCGACGCCGCACTGCTGCCCGCACCCTTGCTGATCGTCGCCGACGGCCTGGAGCTCGAAGCGCTCGCCGCGGCGAGCGCGGTGATCACCGCCCTCGACGCGGGTCATGCACCGGTGGCGCTGGTCGCACTCGACCGCATCCTGACGCGCCGCGTTCGAGCACTGCTCGATCGGCGCCAGATCGGCATCGTCGACGAGACCGGCTGGACACTGTCGACGACCCGCGCCGCGGCGCGGCTGATCGCGCTGCTGCGCGCAGCCCAAGCGGGCGCGCGCCGCGACGATCGACTCGAGTGGTTGAAGTCCAACCCGGCGGCGCAAGCGCAGTCCGGCGCCTTGCAAATGCTGGAGTCAATCTGGCGCAGCGGCCGCGCGCCGCGCGCTGGCGACGATGCCACGGTATGGGCGCTGCTCGAACAAACACGCAGCGAGTTGTCGCCGCTGGCCCAAGGGCCGCCGCGGCGTGCGCTATCGACTTGGGCGCTGGCGCTGGCCGCGGTGCTCGACGGCACCGGCCTGGGCGCCGAACTGCGTGCCGATGCGGCTGGCGCGCAACTGCTCGACGCCTTGCGCCTGCGCTCTGCATTGGCCTCCCACCGCGGCCCTGGCCAAGAGACCGCCGACGAGACCGCCACCGATGTCGCCTGGTCCGCCGCGCTGCAAGCCGAAGTCACCGATCTCGCCGGCTTTGCCGACTGGGTCGATCGCACCTTGGAGAAGTCGACCTTCATGCCGCCGCCCGCGGCCCGCGCCGAAGTTGTCTTGACGCCGCTGGCGCGGGTCATGCTGCGCCCCTTCGGCGCGGTGGTCATTGCCGGCGCGGACGCTCGACATCTGGGTGCGGGCAGCATCAGCCCGGGGTTGATTCAGCGCGCCGCAGCGGTCGCACTCGGTCTGCCGTCCGCGGACTTCGACGCCCTGGCACGCCGCGAGCGCCTGGCGCTGGCGCAGGCGCTGCGTGTGCCTCGTGTCACCTTCACCGCGCGGCGCCGCGAGGGTGACGAGCCGGTCGCGCCGAGCCCGCTGCTCGATGCGATCGCGCTTGCACGCCAACGCGCCGGCGCGGCAACGCTACGCATCACTGCTGCGACGTCGGCGCTGCGCCAGGTCGCGCCGGCGCCGATCTACCGGCCCGCGCCGGCAGCACCCGCCGGCCTGCCCGAAGCCTTGAGCGCGACCAGCGTCGAAGCATTGCGCGCCTGCCCCTACAAGTTTTTTGCGCGCTCGGTGCTGCACCTGCGCGAGGCCGACGAGTTGCAGCGCGAAGTCGACAAACGCGACTACGGCAACTGGCTGCACGCGGTGCTCCACCGTTTTCATCAGCAGCGCGGCGATGCGGCCGACGACCTGCCGGCGCTGTTGGCAGCAGCCGAGTCGGTGACCATCGAATCGGGCATCGACGTCGCTGCGTTGTTGCCGCTGCGCGCCGGCTTCGAGCAACTCGTGCCGGCCTACCTGGCCTGGTTGCACAGCCGCGATGCGGCGGGCCTGCGTTGGGTCGACGGCGAACGGCGCATCGAACGCGATGCCGCCGAGCTCGGCGGCACGAAGCTCTACGGCATCATCGACCGCGTTGACGAAGGCCCGCTGGGCATCGAATTGATCGACTACAAAACCGGCACGCCGGAGAAATTTCGCAGCGCTTTGCGCAACCGCTTCGAAGACACACAGCTTGCGTTTTACGCACTGCTCGTCAACGCCGACGATGCCGACGATGCCGACGACGACAGCGTGAAGGCCGCCTACCTGGCGCTGGACAGCGCCAGGGCGCCTGAGGTCATCGAACACCGGCATGTTGCCGAATCGGCGCGCGCGCTGCTCGACGGCCTGGCCGACGACCTGCGCCGGCTGCGTGGCGGCGCCGGTTTTATCGCTTCCGGTGAAGGCCGGGTCTGCGACGTCTGCGAAGCACGGGGCCTGTGCCGGCGTGACCACTGGACAGTGTCGCAATGACGAGCCCGGCCGACCCGCCGGCCTCTGACCCAGCCGACCCCCCGGCCTACCACCTGGACGGCCGCCTCGTCGACGAGGCCGCGGTATACGCCGCGGCCTGCGACCCGCGCCGCAGCATCGTCGTCGAAGCCTGTGCCGGCTCTGGCAAGACCTGGATGCTCGTCTCGCGCATCCTGCGCGCGCTGCTCGACGGAGCGCAGCCGCAGCAGATTCTTGCGCTGACCTTCACGCGCAAGGCCGCCGGCGAAATGCGCGCCCGCCTGAACGAATGGCTGCGAGAGTTTTCCTGCGTCGGCGCGCCGGATGCCGCGCAGCGCGAGCGCCTGACGCAGGCACTGGTCGCGCGTGGTCTCGACGCCGGCAGCGCCGCGGCGCTGGTGCCCGCACTGGCCGGCCTGCACGCGCGTTTGCTCGATGGCGGCCGCGATGTTGCGATCCGCTCCTTCCACGCCTGGTTCGTGCAACTGCTGGCCGCGGCGCCGCTGGATCTGCTGCGTGATCTCGGCCTGCCGCCACAGCCGACGCTGATCGAAGACACCTCTGACCTGCGCGACGAACTTTTTGCCCGCTTTCATGCGGCAGTACAGGCCGACGACGGTCTGCGCGCGACCTACATCGCGCTGATCGGCCGCCACCGCCGCGCGCGCGTGACGGGCTGGCTCGCGCGCGCCTGGCGGCTCAACGTTGAAGTCTCGCGCGCCGACGCCGCCGGCAGGCTGGTGTCGGCGGTGCCGGCCGCGGCGCAGGTCTGGCCGCAGCTTGCCGGCCTGCACGACCCGGCAGAACTGGTGCAGCGCGAGCCGCTGGCCGGCCAGCTTGGCGCGCTGGCGGCGCGCTTGAGCAAGATGACCAACAAGACCCCGCACGACGCGGCCGCGGGGCTGCGCTCGGCGCTGCGCGAAGCCAATGCCGGGCGCGCCCTTGTAGCCGCTTGCAACGCGCTGATGACCAAGGAGCGCACGCCGCGCAAATATCTCGGCGACTTGCCCGAACAGGCCGAAGCCTGCGCCGCGCTGCTTGAGATCCAGACCATGTCCCTGCAGCAGCAGGCGAGCATCGACCACGCCGACATGTGTGTGCTTTCGCGGGTGCTGCTGACCGAATACGCGGCGCTGAAAAACCGGCGCGGGCTGGCTGATATGGGCGACCTCGAAACCGCGGCGCTGGCGTTGCTGGGTGACCCGGTGCGCGCCGGCTGGGTGCAGCAGCGCCTGGACGCGACGCTGCGCCATGTCCTGATCGACGAGTTCCAGGACACCAGCCCGCTGCAGTGGCACGCGCTGCACGGCTGGCTGTCGGCCTACGCTGGCGCGGGCGGCGGCGCCAGCGGGCAGCGGCCGCCGTCGGTATTCATCGTCGGTGACCCGAAGCAGAGCATCTACCGATTTCGCCGCGCCGAGCCGAGGGTCTTTGATGCGGCCGCTGAGTTTGTCGTCGAAGGCCTGGGCGGGTCGGTGCTTGAATGTGACCACACCCGGCGCTGCGCACCCGGCATCGTGTCGGCATTGAACGCCGCCTTCACACCGGCGTCGGCGAGCGGCGAATGGCCGGGCTTTCGTGCCCACTCGACCGGCGTCGGCGCCGGCCCGATGCCGCTCGAAGGCGCTGCATTGCGCCACCTGCCCCTGGTGCCGGCAGCACCCCGCGCCACGGCTGCGCGTGATGCTGAGCCGTTCTGGCGCGACACGCTCAACGAACCGCGCCAAGAGCCCGAAACGCAGCGCCGCGCGCAAGAAGCGGCGCAGGTGGCAGGGGCGATCTTGCAACTGCTCGCTGCGGGTCAGGCGCCGGGCAGCATCATGGTGCTGGCGCGCAAACGGGTCGCACTGCGTGCGGTGTCGCAGGCGCTTTCGGCCAGCGGCGTGCCGCATGTGATGCCCGAGCCGATCCGCGTCGGCGACGAGCCTGAAGCACAGGACCTGCTCGCGGTGCTCGACGTGCTCGTCTCGCCGGGCCACGACCTGTCGCTGGCGCGGGCGCTGCGCAGCCCGATTTTTGGCGCCAGCGACGAAGAGCTGCTGACGCTGTCGCAGGCCGCGCGTGCCCGACGTTGCAGTTGGTGGGCGGCGCTGATGGACAACACCAGCGACGGGGTCGTGGCGTCGGCGGCAACACCGGCTGCAGCATCCGCCTTGACGCGCGCGCGCAGCCTGCTGCGCGGCTGGTCGGCGGTGATGCCCTGGCTGCCGCCGCACGATCTGCTCGACCGCATCGTCGACGAAGCCGATGTCGTCGCCCGGGTCGCCGCGGTGGTGCCGGCGGCGCGGCGCGCCACCGCTTTGCAGGTCATCGATGCCGTGCTCGCCGCGGCGCTGGATCTCGACGGCGGCCGCTACGCCACGCCCTACGGCTTTGTGCGCGCGTTGCGCTCGCGGCGTGTTGAAGTCCGCGCCGCGGCGGCCGCCGACGCGGTCTCGCTGCTCACCGTGCATGGTGCCAAGGGCTTGCAGGCCGACTGCGTTTTTGTCGTCGATGCCGATGCCAGCCCGCCGAACGCTGAATCGGGTGCGGTGCTGGTCGACTGGCCGGTCGAGCTCGACGCGCCGGCGCGTGTCGCTTTTGTCGCCAACGAAGCCGCACCACCACCTTCGCTGCAGGCCATGCAGGCCGCCGAGCGCGCAGCCCAACAACGCGAAGAGATGAACGGTCTGTATGTCGCGATGACCCGCGCCGAGCGGTTGCTGGTCTTCAGCGGCACCGAAGCCGGCCGCCGCGGCGCGACCAGCACCTGGTGGCAGCGTGTGCAGCCGCTGGCCGCAGTGTGGCAACCGGCAAGCGTGGTGCCATCGGCACAGGAGCGTCTGCTGATCGACGTGGTGGTATTGCCGCAGCGCCGGTCGCTGCCGTCGGCGTTGGTCGTTGTGGCGCACGCTGCAGCGCCCGCCGCTGCGGCGACCAATGGCGACGCAGCGCGATGGGGCCGTGCCGCGCACCGCCTGCTTGAATGGGCGACCCAGCCCGGCGTGCTTTTTGACGCCGCGCGATGGCAGTCAGCAGCAGCGGCGGCAGCGCAGGCCGCAGGTGTCGACAGCGCGCAGGCCGCAGCAATAGTCGCCACCGCGCAGCGGGTTCTGGGCAGCCCGGACTGTGCGCGGTTTTTTGACGCGGGCAGCATCGCCTGGGCGGGCAACGAAGTCGCGGTGGTCGTCGCTGGCGAGCCCGGCCGCATCGACCGGCTGGTCGCTATCGACGGTGCCCAGGGCCGGCAATGGTGGGTGCTTGACTACAAGCTGGGCGCCAGCGCGCCGCAGCAGACCGCAGCCAACCTGGCGCAGATTGCGGCCTACGCCGCCGCGGTGCAGGCGCTGCAGCCTGGCGACCGCGTTTTCGCCGGATTCATCACCGCGGCCGGCACGCTGGTGCTGGCGCCGGCTGCCTGACCTTCGACTGCGGCGGCGCCGAAGTGGCCGGCGGCGGTTACCGCGGTGGGGCGGATGGCAGCAAGCACAGCAGTCCGAACAGCAGCCCGAACAGCAGCCCGATTGGCCCGCACTTCACCGGATTTGGCGGCAACGGCGCTTGCTCCAATCGACTCCAGGAGCCTGCCCCTCGTTAGTTGCCGTTGCCCGCTGTCCGCCGCTTTTTTTTTCGACCCTTATGCCGCAGACCGAATCCGCTGCCCACCTTGAAGCCACACGCACGCCGGTGGGCCGCAGGTTTGGCCGCTTCGAGCTGCACCAGTTGCTCGGCCGCAGCCAGCGCACGATGGCCTGGCGCGCAACCGATCCGCACAGCGGCGCGCAGGTCGCACTGGTGCTGCCGCGCTTGCAACCGGCCGATGCCGCGGCGCTGGTGCACTGGCAGCAGCGGGCCCGCGCCGCCGCCCGGCTGGACCACCCGAACCTGGCGCGGGCCGAAGAAATCGGCGTCCACGAACGCTGGCCGTTCATCGTCTACGACCCACGTGATGCGCTGACCTTGACGGCGCGCAGCGCCCACGGCGTGCTCGCTGCGCGCGAGGTTGCCGAGATCATGCTGCGGGCCGCACAAGGCCTGGCCTATGCCCATGAAGCCGGCGCGGCGCACGGTGACCTGCAACCCTACTTGCTGCTTTGCGCCGACAGCGGCGCGCTGCGCGTGATGGGCCTCGAGATCGCGCTCGATACGGTGTTGCCCAGCACAGGCACCACAGGCATCAGCACCAAGGCCCAGCCTGCCGCGCTGTCCGAAGCCGACCGGCTGAACGCACAACGCCAAGCCGCGCGGCGCGACGTGTTGACACTCGGGCTGGTGATGCATGGTGCGCTCGCCGGCCGCCCGGCGGCTGAAGAGGCCGATACCGGCCGCGTGGTGTCGCTAATGCCGCCGGCCGGCCGCGAAATTGTCCGCCTGCCCTGGAGCGTGCCGCGACCGGTGCCCGATGCGCTGCGGGCGATCAGCAACCGCGCCACCGAGCGCCAGGCGCGCCAGCGTTATCGCAGCGCACGCACGCTGGCCGGGGCGCTGGAAGGCTGGTTGCGCGTCGATGCCGACAGCGACCTCGGCGCGCTGGCGCTGCTCGCCGACCGCCTGCACAGCATCGGCGTGCTGCCGGCCGCGCCCGGCGCCGCCGAACGCGCCGCCCGGCTGGCGCTGATGGACCGTCAACATACCGCCGAGCTGGCCGAGGTCGTGGTCCAGGACCCAGCGCTCGCGCTCGAGGTGCTGCGCATCGTCAATACCGCGCAGGTGCGTGGTGCCCAGGTCACCGGCAGTGGGCCGGTGCTGACCGTGCGCCGGGCGATTGCGATGATCGGCCTGGACGGCGTGCGCCGCGCAGCACTCGCGCTGCGCAGCTGGCCGGGGCCGCTGGCCGAGGGGCCGGCGCAGGAACTTGCGCGCCTGGTCGCCCGGGTAAAACGCGCCAGCCACGTCGCACAGGCGCTGCGGCCGGCGGGTTATGACCCCGAGGTGGTGTACCTGGTGACGCTGATGCAGAACCTCGGCCGGCTGGTGCTGCAGTACCACTTTGCCGACGAGGCGCACCAGATCCGCCGCCTGATGCAAACCGAAGCTGCCGTCGATGGCAGCGACCACGACGAGCCGGGCATGAGCGAAGAAGCTGCCGCCTATGCCGTGCTCGGGGTCGACACCGAAGCACTGGGCGCCGCGGTGGCGCGCCATTGGGGCCTGGACGACAGCGTGCTGCACATGATCCGGCGCCTGCCGTTGAGCACCGCGGTGCGCGACCCCGATACCGACGACGACATGCTGCGCGTGGTTGCCAGCTGTGCCAACGAGGCGGTCGACGCGGCGACCCGCGCGCAGCCCGACGGCGCGCGCGCGCTCGATGCGCTGGCCAAACGCTATGCGCGTGTGCTCAACATCACGCTCAAGGATCTGCAGGCGGCGATGCAGCCCGGTGCCGCAGCACGCACCGAAGAACCGCCGACGCTGGCGACACAAACCCCGACCGAGGGCCCGCCCCCTTGAATGCCGCGCTGGCCTCTGCGGCTGCATCGGCTGCATCGACCGCACCGACCACCCGGCCCGCACCCGCGGCCGATCAGCGCATCGGCCGCTTCGAACTAAAACGGGTGCTCGGCAAAGGCGCGCAGGCGACGGTCTGGCTGGCTTTTGACGAGCGCCTCGACCGCGAGGTGGCAGTCAAACTGCTCAATCCCGGCGCCGACCCGTTGGCGGTGAACCAGTGGCTGCACGAAGCGCGCGCGGTGAGCCGGCTGGCGCACCCCCATATCGTGCCGGTGTTCGAGGCCGATGTGTG
>JAYUSP010000497.1:0-10070 GCA_043755615.1 Betaproteobacteria bacterium | reverse complement strand
CGGTGGCCGAAGGGGCCACGCTGGTCACCAGTGCGGCGGCCAAACCCTGGTGGGACAAGGCGCTGGCCAACCCCAACCGCATCAGCCCCGACCGCATGGCGCAGTCGGGCCGCAGCGCGGCAGTGATCGGCGTTGGCGGGCGCATGAATCTCAGCGACGGCCAGCGCAACGTCGTCGTCCACGAGATCGCCGGCAGCATCCATGTGCAGGGCTTCCTGATGGTCCACCTGCCGGCCGAGCGGCTGCTCATCGAGGCCGATGCCTACACCCCGGGGCCGCCCAATTCGCCGATGCCAGCGCGTGTCAACGACAACCACCTCAACCTGGTCAGCAATATTGAACGCTTGCAACTCCAGATTGACCGCATCCTGCCGCTGCATGGGCGCGTGGTGCCACTGAGCGAATTGCACACCGCGGTCGGCCGGCGCTGACCTAATGCCGGGGTCGATGCACGCCCTGCTTGGCGGCGTGCGGCCCCGTACCGCAGATTAGTACGCCGGCACAGAGACTTCGGAACACAAAGGCGTGTCTTCGTCGCGCGGCCAGCGTTGCAAATCCTCGCGATACCTACGGGTATCGCTGCGGTTTGCGCCTTGCCCGCGCGCCGAATCCATCGCCTTTGTCATGTTTCGAAATCCCTGTGCCGGCGTACTAGCGGTCCAGTCGATCGGCAGCCTCGACGAAGAACTCGGCGGTGAGCTCCGACAGCGGCGCAAGCAGCAGCGCCAGCGCGATCAGGATCCATGACCCCAGGTTCAGCCCAGATCCCCGATAACCCCGATAGTCCGGCCCCGGCCGCCGGCGCGGCGATCGTGGTGCGGGCGGGGTCGAGACCCGAGGTTCGCCTTCGCTCGCAGTGGGTTGCGCCGACACTTTGAGCAGCACCGCGGATGGCTCGGCATTGAACATATTCGCCTCTCAGTCAACGATCCCACGCGTCGTGGCAACGTGTGCCCGGGGGCAGAGCGACATCGCTGCAACCGACCCTTGTCACCGAGCGTACGAACACTGGCGCTCGCAGTCTGTGTGGAACCGTACAGACTGCGACGCGGCGACAAACGGGGGCCGCCGTGGGCGCGACTGCGCCAATTCGATCGCGCCACCCGCTGATTCGCAGCCTCGACCGCTCATACGCGAGGCGAAGTTCGCCCGACGGCCAATTTTTCCGCTTGACCGCGCGGACTTCGAAATCGACCAAGCGCGGCTGGCGTTAGCCCGCACTTCTCAGACAGCAGCGTTCAATCGACGCGACACTGCGCGCGCCGCCGTTCAAGGTACAGACGCTCGGCCGGGTTGCGCACCAGCGTCAGCGCCTCGTCATACGCCAAGCCGGCCTCGGTGTGGCGGCCCAGACGGCGCAGCAGGTCGGCGCGCGCAGCGCTGAGCAGGTGGTAACCATTCAACGCACCCGCTTCACGCAGCCGATCGATCCAGACCAGGCCTTGTTCGGGGCCTTCGGCCATCGCCACCGCAACCGCCGCGTTGAGCTCCACGACGGCGCCGGGCTGCTCAAGCAACAGGCCGCCGTAAAGCGCGGCGATCTGACCCCAGTCGGTCTCTTCAGCGCGCGCCGCGCGAGCGTGCAATGCTGATATCGCAGCCTGCAGTTGGTACGGGCCACGTTGGCGCGATGCCAGCGCCACATCGAGCTGCGCCAGGCCCTGCGCGATCGAATCGGCGTGCCAACGGCTGCGGTCCTGCGCTTCGAGCGGCACCAGCGCGCCGTCATCGCCCACCCGCGCCGGGCGGCGTGCGTCGTTGAGCAGCATCAAGGCGAGCAGGCCACGTGCTTCTGGCTCGTCGGGCATCAATTCGACCACCAGCCGCGCCAGCCGAATCGACTCGGCGCACAAGTCGGGGCGCACCAGCGCGTCGTGCGCGGTGGTCGAATAACCTTCGTTGAACATCAGGTAGATCACGCCGAGCACCGCCGCCAGGCGTTGTGGCAACAGGTCCTGGGCCGGCACTTCATAAGGGATGCGCGCTTCGAGGATCTTCTTCTTCACCCGCACCAGGCGCTGCGCGGTGGTCGCCTCGGGCTCAAGAAACGCACGCGCGATTTCGCGCGTCGACAAACCGCACAGCGTGCGCAGCGCGAGTGCCATCTGCGCGGCCTGGCCGATGGCGGGGTGGCAGCAAGTGAAGAGCAGGCGCAGGCGATGGTCGGCGACGCCGGAGTGGTCCGCCGGATCGAGCGCATTGCCATCCTCGCCGTCGCCGGTATCGCTGTCGTCAAGCGCAGGCGCGGCCAGATCGGGCGGTTCGTCCATGTAGAGCGGGCCGCTGCGTCGCCGGCGCAGCAGGTCCACCGCGCGCCGCCGCGCCACGGTCGTCAGCCAAGCCGCAGGCGCCGCCGGCAGGCCTTGTTGGGGCCAGACCTCGAGCGCCTTCGTGAAGGCATCCTGCATCGCGTCTTCGGCGAGGTCGAAATCACCAAACCGGCGGATCAGTCCGGCGAGTACCCGCGCACCCTCACCGCGGCAGATGCTGTCGATGACGAGGGTGAGCATGGCCAACTGTCAAACGCGGTGCCGGCAGCGTGTCTCAGATTGCCGGCACCAAGCGGTAGAGCACGAGCAAGGCAGCGCCGACGGTCACGACCACCGTCAGCCCGGCGCCTGCCTGCCGCCCAAAGCTCTGGCGCAGCGAGCGACTCAGGGCCCACGCGCTAACCAGGCGTGCGATCAGGAATACGCCGCCCAGGCCAACGATCACCCAACGTTGCGTGCCCGCCGCCTCAGCCAGGGCGAGCACGATCAGCACGATCGGCACGTGCTCGGCCAGATTGCCATGCGCCCGGATCGCCTGCGCCAGCGGCGGATTGCCACCGTCGCTGATGTCAACGCTGAAGCGCCCACGGTAACGAATCACTTGCACCGTGAGCAGCGCCGCCAGCAGGCCGAGCAGCGCGGCCAGGACGGCCGTCACGGTCGGGAAAACCGGGACCATGGCGGCGCTCATTTCGCCGCCGCGGTCACGCCCATCGGCCGCACTTCGATCGAGCCGCCGTCTGCCGCCGGGCAGCGCGCAGCCCAATGCACCGCCTGGTCGAGGTCGGCGACTTCGATCAGGTAATAACCACCGAGTTGCTCTTTGGTTTCGGCGAACGGGCCGTCGGTGGTTAGCGTCTTGCCGTTGCGCACGCGCACGGTGGTGGCCGTGGCGGTGGCTTTGAGCTCGGCGCCGCCGCGCAGTACGCCGGCCTCGCGCATGTCGGCACCGTAGCGCATGTAGGCCGCGTACATCTGCTCCTGCGCTGCTGCGTCGTTGGCCATGGTGGCGAACCGGGCTTCATCGCCGTAGATCAAGATCATGTATTGCATGGTGCTTCCTTTGATGGGCTTCGGCCCCAAAGCGGGGTCGCTGCTATGACGCGGCGCCTCGACGATATCGACATCGCCGCGCAAAAAATAGTGCCAAAACCGCGCTGGGACGCGACAAATTCGACCGTGGTCCGGCGCGCTGGCCGAGCCGGGACGCGTGCAGCACGCTGTGCCAGGGGTTGACGCCCGCGGCCGCGGCGTCCTGCGCGAGCCCTACGGCGGCGCTTGCAACTGGCGCGACAGGCGCTCGGCGGCTTCGATCCAAGCTGGTTCAACGGCTCGCGCCCGCGCCAGTGCGCGTGCCGCGGCAGCCTGCGCCGGCTCACGTTGACCCAGGCGCGCCCGCGTCGCCGCCAGGTTGTGCCAGGCGGCGGCGCTATCGTGTTGTTGCAGCACGCGCTCGAAAGCCAACGCGGCACCCACGAGGTCGCCGCTGGCAAAGCGCGTATTGCCCTGCCCGAGGCCGGCAAAAAGGTTGGCGGGCCAGCGCTCGACGACGCTGTCATAGGCGCGCAGCGCTTGTGCCGGCGGCGCCACACGCTCAAAGCCGATGGCAGCCTGCAGCGCGTCGGCCTCACCCGCGGTCACCGGCAAGCGCCCCGGCGGCAGCGCGGTGAAGCCCCAATGGCCACTGCGCGCCCAGGTGCGCTCGAAAAGCGCGAAGCCCATAACTTCGCGCTCCGTCGTTCCGCTGCGCATCACGACTTGCCGCAACGCAAGGTCATAGCCGACCACAACCGCGTAATGCCAGCGCGTGGCGAAGGACAGCCCGAGGTTTTGCAGCACGATCACCGCGTTGCCCGCGGCGACCTCGCTCAAGACCGCGTCCAGTCGGGGCGGCATGGGCACGGCAAGCGCACCAAATCGTCGCGCTGCGGCCAGCATTTCAGTCTGCAGCGCACCTACGCGCGCGGGCAGGAAAACCGCATCGCCGAGCGCTTGCGGCGTCGCCCGCAGGCCGACATGCATCAGCGCGGAAGCCAGCGCCGCCGGGCCGCAGTGGTAGGGTGTCTGCGGGAAGAACGGCACGTCGCCCAGCTCCGCGCGATTGGGCATCGGGATGGGCATGGGCCGCCCCACCGCGACGTCCAGCGCCGCGGTCTGCGGCGGATCGCTGAACACCGCGCAGCCGCCCAGAGCAGCGCCGGCCGCACTGAGCAACCAAGCCCGCCGTGAGCACAACGGGCCGAACGCAGAGAGCCCGGTCGTCGGTGCCATCGACGCATCAGAATCGACGTTCAAACCCGGTGCTTTGCAAAACGGATGCGGCGAGTCCGGGCCCATGCATCCGCTGCCGATGCCGCCTGTGGGGCCGGCACCAAAGACGGGTCGGCGTCTCGGCGTGCAACGCGCTAACGGATCGTACGGGTGAACGGGAAGACCTTGGTCCAGCCAAGAATGTCGGTGATGAGCAGGACCACGAAGATGGTCACGACCACCCCCAACACGTCGCCACCCGCAGGCGCCTGGTCAATCTGCAATGCCACCTGCGCCGCTTCGGCGTCGGTCAGCGCGGCCACGCGGTCGCGAGCGGCGTCGACATCGACACCACGCAATTGCAGCGCCGCCACGACGTCGACGCGGGACAAGGTCTGCTCCAGGAGCGCACGTCCCGGCTGCGCCGCAGCGGCCTGTTCGGTGCTGATCAATGCGCTGCTGCTGCCGGCAGGCACCACGGCCGCAGCCTGGGCCAGGCTGGCAAAACTCAGGCTCATGGCAACTACGGTGGCCAGCATGCGACGGGGACGGGTTTTCATGGCTGCGTTCCTCAATGTTTGGTGTCCCATGCTGGGGGTCAGGATCGATTCATTTTGTAGGACACGACCGGGCCTTGGGCTCGGCGCATGGCTCGACAAAGCGCATCCGAGCCGCCAGGCATCGCCGTCGCGCCGGCCAGCGACGCCACCCGCGACAGCATCGACCCACCCCCGCCTTGCGGCCGCTGCTTTCAGCCCGCTCAAACGCGCTCAGGCGCGGTCCGGCGCGATCGCCTCCGCCCAGTCGTAGAGCGCCGCCAGGATCGTCTGGCCACGTTCGTCGGCGGATTCCTGCAGTGCGTCAATGCGTTCGAAAAAGGCTTCGATGGTGACCGCACCACCAGCCCCATCGTGCAGGCGCGCATGACGATGGGCCTGCCAGCGCTGGTGGTCCGCCGCGTTCAGCGTGGCCGGAAAATTGCGCGCGCGATAACGAAAGACGAGTGCATCCAGGCGCTCGTCGTCAAATCTGCCGGCCTGCGCCGCCATCTGTTCGGGCCGCGCCGCACGCAGCCGCTCAAGCCGGCGGCGGTCGTCGTTGCTGAGAAAACCACCATAGAGATCTTCATCGACATCCGTCGGCTCGCTCGGCGCGGCGCGGCTGAAGACGCCTGGCCAGACACCGGCCATCGCGCCGACGATGCGCGCAGCGGTCTCCGCGTGTTGATAAGTCTTGATCAGATCGACACCCCAGCGCTGCGCCATCGGCTCGGTCAAGGTCTTCAGGTGGCTGATGACGATCGGCGACTTGTTGATGTGGATGGTCTTGATCGGCAGCCGCGTCTGCCCCTCGGCCAGGTCCGCAGTACGCACAAACAGCCGCTCGCGGATCTTGTCGGCGCCCAAGCCCATCAACTCGCTCGGGTCGGCCGCGAGGTCCCAGACGATGACCTCGTTTTTGTTCGTCGGGTGCGGCGCAAAAGGCCAGACCACCGCCAAGCAGCCCTGCTCTGCCGGGTACATGCCGGAGATGTGCAGCAGCGGTTTGCCCAAGACCAGTTCGGCTGTCACGGCGGACTTCTGGCGCAGCTTCAGGCAGAAGTCCCACAGCTTCGGCTGTCGCGTCTTGACCAGCCGCGCCAGCGCGATCGTCGCGCGCACGTCGGACAGCGCATCGTGCGCGGCTTCATGCGCCAGGCCGTTGGCCGCAGTCAGGTGTTCGAGGCGAAAGCTTGGGCGGCCGTCGTCGGGCCGCGTCGGCCAGACGATGCCTTCAGGGCGCAGCGCATAAGCGCAGCGCACGGTGTCGAGCAGGTCCCAGCGGCCACATTCGTTTTGCCACTCGCGGGCATAGGGGTCGATCAGGTTGCGCCAGAAAAGATGCCGCGTCACTTCGTCGTCGAAGCGGATGCTGTTGTAGCCGACACCGACCGTTCCCGCCTTGGCCAAGGCCGATTCGACCGCGGCCGCGAACTGGTGCTCGGGCAGGCCGACAGCCGCGCAATGCTGCGGCAGGATGCCGGTGAGCAAGCAGCTTTGGGGGTCGGGCAACTGGTCGGTCGGCGGCTGGCAATGCAGCATCACCGCGGTCTCGATCTCGTTCAGGTCGGCATCGGTGCGCAGGCCGGCAAATTGCGCCGGCCGGTCGCGCCGCGGCACGACGCCAAAGGTTTCGTAGTCGTGCCAGAAAAAGCTCATCGCGGCCATGACGGCACGATAGCGCATTCGAGTAGCCGTCGACACGGCGCAGGCGCGCTGGTGTCGGCACAGCGCCTGCGCGCGGGCGTCGAAACGGCGCCTGCGCGCTGGGTTCGATCAACGCAGGGGCACGACCTCGTCGTCAGCTTCGGGCGTGCAGCCCTCAGCGATCGGCTGCCAGCCGCGCCGCACCACGATGTGCTGCGCGTTGTGGCAAAACTCGATGCGTGTGGCGCCCGGCGCCTGGGCACGCGCAAACGACTCCAAAGCCGCCGGCAGCGTGGTGTTGTAACGCTGCATGTGGATATCGTCGGCCGGATGGTCGTCGGAGCGCAGCCAGGGGATGAACACGCCCAGCGCCATCAACCAGCGTGAGCCGACGTTGACAGTGCTCGGCTCGTAGCCTCTGGCTTGCAGCCAGGCTTGAGCCTGCGCTCGAGCCGGCGCCCCGCCTGCACCTTCATCCAGCGCGACGCTGGCCGGCGGCCCCCAAGCCGCGGCCATCAACTCGGCGATCCACTGGTTGCAGTTCTGGTAACGCAGGCTGAAGGGATAGGCGTTGGCGCTGTAGCCGGCGCCCAGCAGCTGCAAGGCGCGACGTTTGTCCAGCGCCGCGGCTTCGAGCTTGTCAGCCGCTTGCGCGGGCAGGAAGACCACCGAGATATAGCCGAGCGCCGGCTCGCTGGTGCCAAGCAAAAACGCCGACAGACCCTGGTCAAAAAGCCGCGGCCGACCTTCTTCGCAGGCGAAATAGAGTTGGCGGATCGCCCACGGTGATTGGGGATTTTCTCGCAGCGTCAGGCCGGCATGTGAGTAGCGCACGCCGAAGCGCTGCAGGTTCAAGCCCGAGCGTGAAATCAACGCCATGCGCTGGCCCGATTTTTCAAGCTCGCTCTTGATCACCGCGGCCAGGCTGAAGAGACGGTCTTGCTGCGTCGCGCTCCAGTCGTTGGCCTGGTCACAAAGGCGCAGCGATGCTGCCGTAGCGGATATGCCCGACGCCGCCAACAGCAACGCCGCGGCGAGCGCCCTGACCGCATGTGCGGGCCTCGCCGCGGCGAGACGGCGCAAGCAGTTCGGCCCTGAAGTCGGCGCCGCCAACCGGGCGCGGCCTACAGCGTCACCGCGGTGGTGTTCAACTCGCGGAACCAGTCGTCGGCGAGGACGAGGAAAAACGCCTGCTGGCTTTTGGTGTTGCTGGTGTTGCTGGTGTTGCCGGCGTGCTCGACTGCGCTCAGGCGCGAAAACTCCAGGCCATATGGCCGCTGGCGCGCTGCAATCACCACGCCGCGGTCAACACCCCCACGCTGCGCGGCCTCGTGCGGCAGATACAGCACAAAGGCCGCTTCGCTGCTGGTTTCGGCCCCGGTTTCGGCCGCAGTCGCGGCCCCAGTTGCCGTAGCGGCCACGGCCACGGCCTGCAACTGCACTCGCAGCAGACCCGGCCGGCCGGCGGCTTGGGCCACGTCGATGACGCGGTAGTTGCCGTCGGCGACCTTGGTGCCCTTGGTCGAGCTGTCGCTGGACTTTTCGATCGATGTCGAAGCGCTGCCCACCGATGTCGAACTTGCCGACGAGGCCGACGAAGCGCTGCTTTCGGCCCAGGCTGGCGCGGCGGCCGCCCCCGCGCCAGCCATCACGATGGCGATGGCGATGGCCGGGTGTCTGCTTGCAAAGTCGATCATCGAAAATTCCTTGGATTGAGAAGTGGCGCTGCTGCCGCGGCTACGACAACGGCTAGGGTTGCGGTCGCTCACAGGCGCCGCACGATGACGCTGCCGATCGAATAGCCGGCGCCAAACGAGCAGATCACGCCCAGGTCGCCGCTCTTCATGTCGGCCTGGTACTCGTGAAAGGCGATGATCGACCCGGCCGACGCGGTGTTGGCGTACTTGTCCAGGATCAGCGGCGCGATATCGTCACCGACTTCGCCGCCAACGAGCTTGCGGATGACGAGCTGGTTCATGCCCAGGTTGGCCTGGTGCAGCCAGAAACGCCGCACCTGCGTCGGCTCGAAACCCAGGCTGTGCAAATGCGATTCGATATGCGCGGCGGCCATCGGCACGACCTCCTTGAAGACCTTGCGACCTTCTTGCATGAAAGTCTTGTCGCGGGCATCGGGGTCGGTGTCTTCGCAGCGGTTCATGAAGCCCGCATTGTTGCGAATGTTGTTCGAAAACTGGGTCACCAAACAGGTGCCCAACACCTGCCAGCGGTTGGCCGAGGTCGCCGTGTCGGCGGCTTCGACGATGACCGCAGTGCAGACATCGCCAAAGATAAAATGGCAATCGCGGTCGCGCCACTCAAGGTGCGCCGATGTGATCTCGGGGTTCACCACCAGCACACATCTGGCGCTGCCGCAGCGCACCGCGTTGACCGCCTGCTCAATGGCAAAGGTCGCCGACGAACAAGCCACATTCATGTCGAAGCCGTAACCGCCGGCGCCCACCGCTTGCTGGATTTCGACCGCCATCGCCGGGTAGGCACGCTGCATGTTCGCCGCCGCGCACAACACCGCGTCGATGTCGGCGCCGGTCTTGCCGGCGGCGGCGATAGCCTGGCGCGCTGCATCGACCGCGATCTCGGCCATCAACGACAACTGGTCGTCGGCACGCGGTTCGAAATGCGGCTTCATGCGCTTCGGGTCGAGCACGCCGGCCTTGTCGAGCACATAGCGTTGCTTGATGCCCGAAGCTTTTTCGATGAACTCGACCGACGAGCCGACCATCGGCTGCACCGTGCCAGCGGTGATCGCGTCGGCGTTTTTTTCGTTCTGCAGCGCAGCGTAGGCGTTGAAAGCCTCGACCAGCTCTGCATTCGTGATGATGTGCGGCGGGCGGTACAGCCCGGTGCCGCTGATGACGACGTCTTTCATGGCTGACGAGTTTAGGCGCGGCGCAGACCGGTCGGCATCGGCGCGAACCCGGGCCGCAGCGCCGCGCCCGGTGCCGGCCCCAAAGCGCACTACTTGCGACGGATCGGGCTGGGTTTGGCCGTTGTCTTGACGGCCGGCGCTGATGCCGCAGCGGGTGCGGGTGCCGATGCCGGTGCGGGTGCCCCTGCCAGGGCTGCACCGCGCATCGCCTCGCTCATGCCGATCAACACGCCGCTGGCCATCGCCGCATAACTCTCAGCCATCACCTGCGCAGCGCGCATACCGGCGGCGCGGCTGTCGCGCACGCTGGTCTGCATCTGCGACATGAGTTGTTCGACGGTCGTCGAGGCTTTGGCGCCCGCCATCGTGCCACCGGCCTGCATCTTTTGCAGCACTTGCTCCCAGGGGCCGGCCATCGGCGCACCGGCCATCGACGCGGTCTTTTTCAGCGCCGAAAAGATCGTGTCCTCGAAATTC
>JAYUSP010000496.1:0-3318 GCA_043755615.1 Betaproteobacteria bacterium | reverse complement strand
CGCGCGTTTTTTCGGCCACACCACCGAGCGTGCCGCTGGCCGGGCTCGGCCGGATGAAGGCGCGCTGGTCCATCGACAACCGCTCCATGCGGGTCTTGTCACCGAGGATCGCGCCGCCGCTGACGCTGGACGAGGGGTCGATCGCCAGCACCGCGACGCGCTGGCCCTGTTCAATCAGATACAAGCCCAGCGCTTCGATGAAGGTGCTTTTTCCCACCCCGGGCACACCGCTGATGCCGAGGCGGAAAGACCTGCCGGTGTGCGGCAGCAGCGCATTGAGCAAGTCGTCGGCACGAGCGCGATGGTCGGCGCGGGTTGATTCGAGCAAGGTGATGGTCTTGGCGATCGCGCGGCGTTGCGCCGCACCTGGCGCACTCGGCGCACTCGACACATCCACCAGCGCATCGGCCAGGGCCTGGTCTGGTGGCGGCAGCGCGGGCGCGGGTGAGGACAGCGGCATGGGTCTCGGTCAGCCCGCCGGCCAGCCGGGCAATCGCTGCAAACCGGCAAACCGCTCGGGTGTACGCCAGGCCGGTGGCGCTTCGCAGGTCGCCCAAAGCTCGTCGATGGTGGCGATGCGGCCGTGGCGCACATGTGCGACCGACTGCGCGAGAAAACATGCCGGCGGATGAACAACCCGCACCATCGACATCACACGGCCGTCTTGCAGCGCGGCGCGATACAGCAGTTCGATCGTCCAGCCTTCGGGGTATTGGGCATTCGCGGCGATGAAGGCATCGGCGTCCAGCACTTCGCCGCTGGCCCACCAGCGCACCGCCAAGTCGTCGTGCAGCAAGGCCCGCGCCGCCGCCCAGTCGCGGGCCTGGAAAGAGGACCACAAGCCAGCCAGCACCTGCAGCGGGTCGGCCGCCGGCGCGCGCCGAAGTTCGATATCGAACTCACCACGCTTCAGCTCGAAAAACTGGTGTCGCTGGTAGAAGCGGTTCGCGTCGCTGCCCTGCAGCACCGCCAGCTGCAGCGTCTGCTGGCGCAGGTCTGCCGTGGCGCAGGCCCAGTCCATCACCCAAGTTCCGATGCGCTGGCGCTGCCAGGCGGGGTCGATATACAGATGATCGATGCGCAGCGCGCCGGGTTTGGGGCGCAGGCTGACACAGCCGACCTGCTGGCCCTTGAACACGATGTGCTGCATGAACTCGGGCAAAAAGGTCGCGGCAAAACGCTCGCGTGCCCGCTCGGGGTCGAAACGGCCCAGCGCTTGCAGGCTCGGCTGCATCGCACGGATACGCAAGGCCAGCAGGCTCTCGAAATCGTCAGCGCGCACCGGCTGCAATGCCGGCTCGACGTCACTGTCACGCCCAGCGTCGCGTTCACCATCCCGCTCACCATCCCGCCCACCCTCACGCTCCAGCTTCACACCAACGCCGCCTTGATCTGCTTGAGCACATCCTTGGCACTCACCGGGATCGGGGTGCCGGGCCCGTAGATGCCCTTGACGCCGGCGGCGTAGAGAAAATCGTAGTCCTGCGCCGGGATCACGCCACCGACAAAAACGATGATGTCGTCAGCACCCTGGCGCTTGAGCTCTTCGATGATCGCCGGCACCAGAGTCTTGTGGCCGGCAGCGAGTGTCGAGACGCCGACCGCGTGCACATCGTTTTCGATCGCCTGCCGCGCACATTCTTCGGGAGTCTGGAAGAGCGGCCCGATATCGACGTCGAAGCCGAGGTCGGCAAACGCAGTCGCGACGACCTTGGCGCCGCGGTCGTGGCCGTCTTGCCCGAGCTTGGCGATCATCACGCGCGGGCGGCGCCCTTGGGCCACGCCAAATGCGGCGATCTCGGCCTGCAACTGGGCCCAGCCTTCGGCGCTGTCGTCGCTTTTGTCGCTTTCGTCGCTTTCGTCGCCGTCGGCGCGGTTGCCTGAATACGCCGCCGCGTACACGCCGGTCACCTTCTGGATATCGGCGCGGTGGCGGCCGAAGATTTTCTCAAGCGCATCGCTGATTTCTCCCACAGTGGCACGCGCACGAACGGCTTCGATGCTCAAGGCCAACAGGTTGCCCTGGCCGCTGTGCGCAGCATCGGTGAGTGCAGCCAGCGCGGCGACCACGCGCGTTGCATCGCGCCCCGCCTTGACCCGCGCCAGCCGAGCGATCTGGCCTTCGCGCACCGCCACATTGTCGACCTCGCGGGTCTCGACGGCAGCCTGCTGATCGAGCTTGTATTTGTTGACGCCGACGATGACATCGCGGCCGGCGTCGATGCGGGCTTGTTTTTCAGCCGCGCTGGCTTCGATCTTCAGCTTGGCCCAGCCGGAGCCGACGGCGCGGGTCATGCCGCCGAGCGCATTCACCTCTTCGATGATCAACCAGGCGCTGTCGACCATCTGCTGCGTTAGGGACTCCATCATGAAGCTGCCGGCCCAGGGGTCGATCACCGCGCCGATATGGGTTTCTTCCTGGATGATGAGCTGCGTATTGCGCGCGATGCGGGCGCTGAATTCGGTCGGCAGCGCGATCGCTTCATCAAAGCTGTTGGTGTGCAGGCTCTGTGTGCCGCCGAAGACCGCCGCCATCGCCTCGACCGTGGTACGCACGATATTGTTGTACGGGTCCTGCGCGGTCAGGCTCCAGCCCGAGGTCTGGCAATGGGTGCGCAGCATCAGGCTCTTGGCAATCTTGGCGCCGAAGCCTTTCATGATCCGCGCCCAGAGCAAACGCGCTGCGCGCAGCTTGGCAATCTCAAGATAGAAGTTCATGCCGATCGCCCAGAAAAAACTCAGGCGGCCGGCAAAGGCGTCGACATCGAGGCCGCGTGCGGTGGCGGCCCGCACGTATTCCTGGCCATCGGCCAGCGTCAGCGCCAGTTCGAGCGCCTGGTTCGCACCGGCCTCCTGCATGTGGTAACCCGAGATCGAGATCGAATTGAATTTCGGCATCCGCGCCGCGGTGTATTCAATGATGTCGGCGACGATGCGCATCGACGGCTCGGGCGGGTAGATATAGGTGTTGCGAACCATGAACTCCTTGAGGATGTCGTTCTGGATCGTTCCGGCAAGCTGTTCGGGCGCGACTCCCTGCTCCTCGGCCGCCACGATATAGAGCGCCATCACCGGCAGCACGGCGCCATTCATGGTCATCGACACGGTCATCTCAGCCAGCGGAATGCGATCGAACAACGTGCGCATGTCGTAGATCGAATCGATCGCCACGCCCGCCATGCCGGCATCGCCGGCAACCCGCGGGTGATCCGAATCGTAGCCCCGATGGGTGGCCAGATCGAAGGCGATGGACAAGCCCATCTGACCGGCGGCCAGGTTGCGCCGGTAGAAGGCGTTGCTATCCTCGGCCGTGGAGAA
>JAYUSP010000495.1:0-10133 GCA_043755615.1 Betaproteobacteria bacterium | reverse complement strand
GGCTGTCACGCTTCCAGGGCGATCTGGCCAACGGCCTGCTCGAGGCCGATTACATCGTCGTCGAGATGGCGCGCAAAATCCTCGGTGCCGGCTGGCTCGAGGACTATGTCAAACGCGCCAACGACGGTGGCATTGAAAGGGTTCTGGTGTGAGCCCGCCGGGCCGCCCCAAGGGCGAACTCCGTAGTGCGCAGCACGAAGGACATCAAATGAACAAGACCGCACCGGCGCCGACTGCGCTGACCCTGCATCAAGCCTCGCGGCTGCTTGAGATCGGCTTTGACGACGGCAGTTCGTTCCGGCTGCCATTCGAGTTTCTGCGGGTCTATTCACCGTCTGCCGAAGTCCAGGGCCATGGCCCGGGGCAAGAGGTCTTGCAGACCGGCAAACGCGAGGTCGATGTCGTGGCCATCGAGCCGATCGGCCACTACGCCGTCAAGCCGGTCTTCAGCGACGGCCACGAGTCCGGCATCTTTTCTTGGACCTATCTGCACAAGCTCGGCCAGCAACAGGACGAGCTCTGGCAGCGCTACCTCGGCCGCCTGCGCGAAGCCGGGGTCGACCGCGACGCGCCGATGGGCGCTGCCGGGGCTGCGTCCTGCGGGCACGCGCACTGAACCCCGGCAGGGCTGTCCGATGAAACCGACCCACTTCGGCTTCGAGACCGTCGACGAGACCGACAAGACGCGCCGCGTGCGCGCGGTCTTCGATTCAGTGGCGTCGAAATACGACCTGATGAACGACCTCATGTCGCTCGGCCTGCATCGGGCCTGGAAGGCGTACACGGTGGCGGTGGCGGATGTGAAAGCGGGTGACCGCGTGCTCGATATCGCAGCGGGTACCGGCGACCTGACGCGTGCGTTTGCACGCCGGGCAGGTGCCAGCGGCATGGTGGTGCACACCGATATCAACGAGGCGATGTTGCGTGTCGGCCGCGACCGCATGCTCGACGAAGGCCTGGCGCTGCCGACGCTGGCCTGTGACGCCGAGCGGCTGCCTTTTGCCGACGGCGGCTTCGATCTCGTCAGCGTGGCGTTCGGGCTGCGCAACATGACCCACAAGGCGCAGGCGCTGGCCGAGATGGCGCGTGTGCTGCGGCCGGGCGGGCGGCTGCTGGTGCTGGAGTTCTCCAAGGTGCCGGCGGCCTTGCAGGCACCCTACGACTGGTATTCGTTCAAGGTCTTGCCGCGTCTGGGCGCCTGGGTTGCGGGTGACGGCGAGAGCTACCGCTACCTGGCCGAGTCGATCCGCATGCATCCCGACCAGGCGACGCTCAAGCTGATGATGAAAGAAGCCGGTTTCGGGCATGTCGATGTGCACAACCTCAGCGCCGGCGTCGTCGCGCTGCATGTGGGCATCAAATGTTAAGGCTTGATGACGGGTTGGCGGGCTGAAGGGCTTGGGGAACTCGGGACCGGAGGCATGGTCAGATGCGGGCCGGCGCGGGCCGTGGTCTTGTTCACGCTGGCCCGAGTTGAGTGGCCGATCTGTGCCTGTCGCACCGTCGGTGCGAGCCCGACCAGCCGTTACACTTGCGCGGGCATTCCAGCGTGCAGATGCGGCGCTGGAATGTCGTCGCGTTCTGCGCTCGGCGAACTGCCGTAGCGTGCAATCCTCCCGAGGCCGACTGCGGCGCCGGTGACTAGAAAGCTGCTGATGAATCAAGTCAAAACAAGCGCCAATTCGATCCGCTGGTCCGTCGGGCTGGCTGCGGCGGTGGCGCTGTTGGTGGCAGGTTGTGGTGACAAGAAGGCGGACAAACCCGCCAGCCAGACTGCGGCCAAGGTGAACAAGGAAGAAATCACCGTTCACCAGATCAACTTCGTATTGCAACAGCAGCGAGGTCTGCGCCCTGAGCAGACCGAGGCGGCGACAAAGACGATTCTCGAACGCCTCGTTGACCAGGAACTCACGCTGCAGAAGGCCGCCGAAACCAAGGTCGACCGCGATCCGCGGGTGATGCAGCAGATCGACGCCGCCAAGCGCGAGATCGTCTCGCGTGCCTATCTTGAAAAAGTCGGCGAAGCGGCGGTCAAGGCCAGTGCCGACGAGATCAAGAAGTACTACAACGAAAAACCGGCGCTGTTCAGCGAGCGCCGCGTCTACAGCCTGCAAGAGATCGCGATCGAGGCCAAGCCGGAGCAGGTGGCGGGCCTGCGCGACAAGCTGGCTGCGGCCAAGAACATCGCCGAGTTCACCGAGTTCCTCAAAACCAACGAGTTCCGTTTTTCTGGCAACCAGGCGGTGCGCGCTGCCGAACAACTGCCGCTGGCCAGCCTGGGCAATTTTGCCAAGATGCGCGACGGGCAGGCGGTGCTCACGCCGACGCCCACCGGTGCCACGATCGTCGTGCTTGCCGGCTCGCGGTCGCAGCCGGTGACGCTGGAACAGGCGACGCCGGCGATCGAGCAGTTCTTGCTCAACGAGCGCAAGCGCGAGATCGTCGCCGCGGCGCTGAAGGACCTGCGTGCGGCAGCAAAGATCGACTATGTCGGCAAGTTTGCTGATGCGGCAGCCTCGGCGCCGGCTGCGGCGACCGCTGCTCCGGCGGCGCCCGTGGTCCAGGTCGCGCCCGCTGCAGCCCCGGCGGCGCCCGCCGCCAGCGGCCTGGACGCGAGCACGATCAGCAAGGGAATGGGGCTCAAATGATGACCAATCTTGTGACGCTCGTTCGCAGCTCGCTGCAGCGGGCCTCGATGGCCGGTCTGGTGCTGTGCGCGCTGGCCGGCCTGCATCCGGGCCAGGCCTCGGCCCAGACGGCGGCCACCGCGGCCCCCGAATACCGGCTCAGCGCCGGTGATGTGGTGCGCATCAGCGTCTTCCAGAACCCCGACTTGTCGCTCGAAACGCGCGTTGGCGATGCCGGGCTGATTTCTTACCCCCTGCTGGGCAGCATCCGTATTGGCGGCACCACGGTGGGCCAGGCGGAAAAGCTCATCGCCGACGGGCTGCGCAATGGCAACTTCGTGCGCCAGCCGCAGGTCAGCCTGCTCGTGCTGCAGGTGCGTGGCAACCAGGCCAGCGTGCTCGGCCAGGTCAACCGTCCTGGGCGCTTCCCGATCGAGACCGTCGACCTGCGCCTGTCCGACCTGCTGGCCAATGCCGGTGGCGTGGCCGCCAGCGGCGCTGATCTGGTGACGATCGTCGGCACGCGCGACGGCAAGCCCTTCCGCAAGGAAGTCGACCTGCCGGCGATGTTCCGCGACCAGAACCGCAACGACGACCTGCTCATCGTCAACGGCGACACGGTCTATGTCGACCGCGCGCCGCTGGCCTATATCTACGGTGAAGTCCAGCGTCCCGGGCCGCTGCGCCTGGAGCGCGGCATGACCGTGATGCAGGCCCTGGCCACCGGCGGCGGCCTGACCCAGCGTGGCACCGAAAAAGGCTTGCGTGTCCACCGGCGTGGGCCCGACGGCAAAGTGCAGATCGTGCAACCGTCGATGGACGACCCGCTTCGCGAAGGCGACGTGGTGTACGTGCGCGAGAGCCTGTTCTAGAACCGAGGAACGATCAATGAGCCTGACACAATTTCTGGCGATCCTGCGTGCGCGCTGGTGGGTCGCGTTGCTCGTGCTGGTCCTCACGGTCGGTACGACCGTAGCGATCAGCCTGTCGCTGCCCAAGCAGTACACCGCTTCGGCGACCGTGGTCGTTGACGTCAAGCCTGACCCGATTGTCGGCACGCTCTACGCTGGCGGTGCCGCGCCGGCCTTCATGGCCACGCAGGTGGATGTGATCCAGAGCGACCGCGTTGCGCAGCGTGTGGTGAAGAACCTCAAGCTCGCCGAGAACCCGACGATCCGCGCGCAGTGGCAGGACGCCACCAACGGCCAGGGCAATATCGAACAGTGGTTGAGCGAGACTTTCCAGAAAAATCTGGACGTCAAACCCTCGCGCGAAAGCAACGTCATCACGCTGACCTACAAGTCGCCCGACCCACGTTTTGCGGCGGCCTTGGCGAATGCGTTTGTGAAGGCCTATCTCGATACGACGCTGGATCTTCGGGTCGACCCGGCGCGGCAGTACTCGACATTTTTCGACGCCCGGGCAAAAGAGGCCCGTGAGCGATTCGAGGCCGCGCAGTCCAAGCTGTCGGAGTTCCAGAAGGACAAGGGCATCATCGCCAACGACGAGCGACTGGACATCGAGACGACGCGCCTGAACGAGCTCTCGTCGCAACTCGTCATGCTGCAAGCGCTGGCCTCGGAGTCCGGCAGCCGGCAGGCGCAGGCGCAGGGCGCATCGGCCGAGCGCATGCAGGAGGTCTTGAACAACCCGCTCATCAGTGGCTTGAAGGCAGACCTGTCGCGCTCCGAAGCGCGGCTGCAGGAACTCAGCGCGCGGCTCGGCGAAAGTCACCCGCAGGTCGCAGAAGCCAAAGCCAACATCGCGTCAGTGCGCGAACGTCTGGAAAGCGAGACCCAGCGGGTGACGGGTGGTGTGGGGGTGACCGCGAATATCAACCGCCAGCGCGAAGGCAACGTTCGAGTGTCGCTCGAATCGCAGCGCGCCAAGGTGCTCAAGCTCAAGGCGGTGCGCGATGAAGGTGCCGTGCTCCAGCGCGACGTCGAGAGCGCGCAGCGGGGCTACGAGGCGCTGCTGGCGCGACTCACACAGACCAGCCTCGAGGGCCAATCGACGCAGTCCAACGTGCATGTGCTCACCGAGGCCAGCCCGCCGATGCAGCCGTCGGGGCCGCGCGTGATGACCAATTCGATGCTGTCGCTGGTGATCGGCATCGCGCTGGCCATCGGTGCTGCAATTGCGCTGGAAATGCTCGACCGCCGCGTGCGCGTGGTCGACGACCTTGCCGCTGCTGTCGGCCTGCCGGTGCTGGGCATGTTGCCGCGGCCTGACGCCAAGCGCCTGCTCGGCGGCCAGCGTGTGTCCTTGATGCAGCAGCGCATAGTGGCCAGCCTGCCTGCACCGAACAGGGGATGACCAGATGGCCAAGTTCCGCGACTCCACCACTTTCGATCCCGCCGCCAGCCGCGTCGCTGACGAGCCAGCGCCGGCGACCGCCGCGAGCACTGAAGACGCCCGGTCCATCGGCTCGATCATCAGCGAGACACGCAACCTGTCTGCCGAGCAGGTCGAGTCGATCCTCGACTACCAGCGCAAGAACGGCGTGCGCTTCGGCGAGGCCGCGATCGCCTTGGGTTTTGCCAGCGCCGACGATGTGCTGTTTGCGCTCGCGCAGCAGTTCCACTACCCCTACGCACCCGAAGAAAAACGCAAGGCCAACCCCGAGTTGGTGACGCTGAATGCGCCGTTCTCGGTGCAGTCGGAGGCCTTCCGCGGCATCCGCAGCCAAGTCATGATGCGCGTCTTCAACGAGGTCGACGGCCGCCGCCCGGCGCTGGCGGTTATCAGCCCGGACGCCCAGGACGGCAAGACCTTTTTTGCCGCGAATCTGGCCGTGACGCTGGCCCAGCTCGGTGGGCGCACCTTGCTGGTTGACGCCGACATGCGCGGCCCGCGCCAGCACGAAGTCTTCGGTCTGCCAAACAACTCGGGCCTGTCGGGCATCCTGTCCGGCCGTGCCGAATCGCGCATCGTGCAACAGGTCCCCGGCGTGCCGAGCTTGTTTGTGCTGCCGGTTGGCATCACGCCACCGAACCCTGTGGAGCTGGTCGAGCGCCCGGCGTTCGGCCTGCTGCTGCGCGAGCTGACGCACAAGTTCGACCATGTCATCGTCGACACGCCGGCCATGATCTATGGCGCCGATGCGTCAGTGATCGCTGCTCGATGTGGTGCAGCGCTGATGATCGCGCGCAAGAACCGCACCCAGGTCGGCGCAATCCAGGATATGACCGCCGCGCTGGCCGGCACTCCGGCCAAATTGGCCGGCGTCGTGATGAACGACTACTGACCACAAGCATGAGCAGCACGATGACGCCGCCCTCCGTGTCCGGGCCCAGGCTCGACCTGCGCGGCTGGATGCCTGCCGGCCTGCTGGCGGTCGGGCTGGCGGTGCTCTTCGGCCCGGTGTTCTGGAAGCTGTCCCAGACCGTCTGGACCACCGACGAGCAGGGCCATGGCCCGATCATCATCGCGGTCGCGCTGTGGCTGCTCTGGCAGCGGCGCGATCGGCTGATCGCGGCGGCCGCAGTGGCGTCGCCATCGTTGATCTGGGGCTGGTTGTGGGTCATCGGTGGGCTGCTGCTGTACTTTGTCGGCCGGCTGCAGAACATCGTCACGTTCGAGATGGGCGCGATGCTGCCGATCCTCATCGGCCTGCTCGCATCGGTCTATGGCTGGCGCACCGTCAAGGTCGCCGCGTTTCCGATTTTCTTCCTGCTTTTTGCGGTGCCCCTGCCGGGGCCGGTGGTGGACGTGCTCACGCAGCCGCTCAAGCAGGCGGTGTCGTGGGTTGCCGAGCAACTCCTGTACGCGGTGGGCTATCCGATTGCCCGCACCGGCGTGATCCTGAAGATCGGCCAGTACCAGCTTCTCGTTGCCGATGCCTGCGCCGGGCTGAACTCGATGTTCACGCTCGAAGCGCTCGGCCTGCTTTACATGAACATCGTCGGCCACACGTCGCGGCTGCGCAATGTGCTGCTGGCGATCCTGATCGTTCCGATGGCTTTTATCGCCAACGTCATCCGCGTACTGGTGCTCATCCTCGTGACCTATCACTTTGGTGACGAGGCCGGGCAGGGCGTCGTGCATGGCGCTGCCGGCATGGTCTTGTTCGCGGTCGCGATGGTGCTGATGTTCATGATCGATGCAGCGCTGAACGTCTTTTTCCCGAAACATAAGGTGGCCTGACCATGCGACGCACCGTGATCCGCGCTGCCGCGGCGCTGGCCCTCATGTTGACCACCGGCGCGATGAGCGTGGTCGCGGTGCCGACCAAGTTGCTGTCTGATTCGCGGCCGGGCTTCGAGCTGGAGAAGGCGCTGCCGAAAGCCTTCAAGGGCTGGACCGTCGACCCCAGCGTGGTGCCGATCCCGCCGTCGCCCGACCAGGCCGCGGTGATGAGCCAGATCTACGACCAGGTCGTCAGCCGCACCTACATCAACGCCAAGGGCCAGCGCGTGATGATGTCGATCACCTACGGGTCGCGGCAGAACCAGCAGATGCGCGCGCACCGGCAAGAAGTCTGCTACCGCGCCCAGGGCTTCCGCATCGCCGACCTGCAGCGCCTGCCGCTGACCATCGCCGGCAAGCAGCTGCCGTCGGCACGCATGGTCGCGTCACAGGGGCCGCGCGTCGAGCCGGTGACCTACTGGTTCACGATGGGCGACTACGCCGCGATGTCGTATGTCGAACGCGAACTGGTGCAGATGCGTTATGCGCTGACCGGGTTGATCCCCGACGGCTACCTGATACGCCTGTCCAGCTTGTCGGCGGATAGCGCGGCGTCGTTCGCGGTGCATCTGGAGTTTGCCGAGGCGCTGATGGCCAGCGTCGACCCGGTCCTGCGGCAGCGCTTGATGGGGTCGAGCTGACGCGGTCGATGGGTCCCGCGCGAGGGCATTGCCATCGTGGGACTCTGCGACGTCAACGCTCCGACACCCATCACATCGACTTCCGGGCGCGGCCGTGAAGATCCAGTTCGTGGTCAGCGGCCTCGGCCTGGGCGGGGCCGAGCGTCAGGTTGTGCTGCTCGCGCGCGAATTTGCGCGGCGCGGCCACGGGGTCGGCATCTACACCCTGAATCGTTTGCTCAAGCGCGCCGACGAGCTGGCCGGTTCCGGTGTCGAACTCATCGCCGAACAGAAACGCATGCGCGTCGATCCGATGGTGATCATGCGCCTGCGACGACAACTGAAGTCAGCCCGGCCCGATATCGTTCACAGTTTCCTCTACGACGCCGATATCTACGCGCGCATCGCGGCGATTGGTCTGGGCGTGCCGGTGCTGAGTTCGGAGCGCAGCGACAGCTACGCCACGTCGGCGGTGCAGCGCCTGGGCTACATGCTCACCCGCAGCCTCTCGGCGGGCATCGTGGCGAATTCACACGCCGGTGCGGCATTTGCCGCCGCGTTGCATGGCCAGCGGCCCGATCGTGTCCACGTCGTCTGGAACGGCATCAACCTGGACGAAATTGACCGGCGCCTGGCGAAAGCGGCGTCTGCAACCACGAATGCGGCAATCGTGGCGGCCCGTGGAGCCGGTGCGACCGGCGCGGCGCAGCAAGTCTGGCCAGGCGACGGGCTTCGACGTGCGCTCGTCGTCGGCTCGATCGGGCCGGCCAAGGACTATCCGCTGGCATTGCGCACCGCGCGCGCCGCGGTCGATCGCGACCCGGCCTGGCGCTTCACGTGCGTCGGCGACGCGCTGCCCAACGAAGGCGAGGGCTACAAGTCGATGGTCCTCGCCGAAATGCAGCGTCTGGGCCTGCAGCAGCAGGTCAACTTTGTCGGCCATCGACGTGATGTGCCGGAACTGATGGCCTCGTCGGACGTGTTGCTGGTGACCTCGGTTCGCGAAGGCTTCCCCAACGTGGTTCTGGAGGCCATGGCCTGCGGCACACCGGTGGTCAGCACCGACTACTCCGATGTGCGGCGCATTCTGCCCAACGCGTGGCAGGTGGTCGCCGACCGGGATGCCGAAGCGCTGGCCGCGGCGCTGGTGCGCTGCGCCGCCGAGCGCGGGCCGGTGAGCGCCGCGCAGCGGCAGTGGGTCGAACGATTTGCGACGATCGGTGCCAGTGCCGACAGCATGTTGGCCGCCTACGAACGCTTCGTCGGCAGCCAGACCCTGGTCGGCGCCACATGATGCGCAAGGCTTACCGCATCTGCTTTGTTTCGCCCTGGGGGTACGCCCCGCTCGCGCGCGACCGCCGCGTGCACTTTGTCGGCGGCGCAGAAGTCCAGCAGGCCTTTCTTGCGCCGGAACTTGCACGACGCGGGCACGAGGTGTCGATGGTGACGATGGACTTCGGCCAGGCACAGCAGATGCAAGCCGATGGCGTCACGATCTACAAGACCCATGCTCCGGCTGCAGGTATCCCGGGCTTTCGCTTTTTTCATCCGCGCCTGACCTCGCTGTGGGCAGCGATGAAACTTGCCGACGCCGATATCTACTACCAGCGCGGGGGCGGCGCGATGACCGGTTTTGTCGCCGCCTTCGCGCGCCGCCACGGGCGCAAGTTCATCTTCGCTTCGGCCTGCGATCTTGACTTCGAGCCAGCCCTGACCTTGCTGCCCTACGCACGTGATCGCGCCATCTGCCGCTATGGCCTGCGCCGCGCCGATGCGGTGGTCGTGCAGACTGATCGCCAAGGCGTGCTGTGCCAGGAATCGCTGGGCCGCGGCGGCGTGCGGGCGCCAAGTTGTTTCCGCCTGCATGGCGCCCCGGCGCGGCCTCACGGCCCGATCCTCTGGGTGGGTACGGTCAAGGACATCAAGCGCCCACAACTGCTGCTGGATGTGGCCGAGCGTTTGCCGAATCGGCGATTCGTGATGATCGGCGGCAACGGCTATGGCGATCGCGCCTACTTCGACGCCATGCGCGAGCGTGCCCGCGCCTTGGGCAATGTCGAATTTGTCGGCCATGTGCCGTATGCCGATATCGAACCGCGATTCGACGGCGGCTCGCTACTGCTCAACACCAGCGCCTTCGAGGGCTTCCCGAATACCTTTCTTCAGGCCTGGTCGCGGGGCATGCCGACGGTGTCCTTCTTCGACCCGCAGATGCGGCACGAAGGCGCCGCGGTGGCCGGTGTCGCCAACGATGTGGACGACATGGTCGAGCGCATCGAGACGCTGCTGTCGTCGTCGAGCGCGTGGCAGGCGCAGGGCCGGATCGTGCGCAGCTATTTCGAGCGCCACCATAGCGTCGAGGCGGCGGTGTCGGTGTACGAGTCGGTGATCGCGTCGATGTTTGCGCTGACCTCGGTCGATCGGCAACTGGCATGAGCCTTCGCAACGCGGCGAGCCTGAGCGCACTGCAGACGGCCACCGCGTTTGTCTGCGCCTTTGCCAGCGTCAAGATCACATCGATCTACCTGGGCCCAGCGGGTATCGGGGTGCTCGGCCAGATGCTGCAGTTCATTGCGCTGATGTTTGGCCTGTTCGCCAGTGGCGTCAACAACGGCATCGTGCGCTGGAGTTCACAGCCCGAGCATGACCAGAACAGTCGCCACCAATTGATGTCGACGGCAGTCAAGCTGCAGGTCGC
>JAYUSP010000494.1:0-3328 GCA_043755615.1 Betaproteobacteria bacterium | reverse complement strand
CTGGCGTTTCGATGGCCTCGTTCCAGCCGGGAATGGTGTTGACGCCTGCGGCGATGGCCAGTTTTTTCGACGCGATCTTGTCGCCCATCGCGGCGATGCTGTGGTGTTTGGGGCCGATAAAAACCAGGCCCGCTTCTTCAACCCGGCGCGCGAAATCGGCGTTCTCCGACAAGAAGCCGTAGCCGGGGTGGATCGCCTGCGCGCCGGTCTGTTTGGCGGCAGCAATGATCTTGTCGCCGAGCAGATAACTCTCGCGGCTGGGTGCGGCGCCGATAAACACCGCTTCGTCGGCCAGGCCGACATGGCGCGCGTCCTTGTCGGCGTCGGAATAGACAGCAACGGTCTGGATGCCCATCCGGCGTGCGGTCTTCATCACGCGGCAGGCGATCTCGCCGCGGTTGGCGATCAGGAGTTTCTTAAACACGCTTGGTCTCCGTAGGGAGTTCGTGGATGGCCGCCATTCAGGGCACCAGCGTCATCGCGGCCGACTTCACGGCGCCGGCATCGAAGGTCACGGTGGTCGCACAACCTGCCGCCGCCGACAGGCGCTCGATCAAGGCGTCGGCAAAGTCGGCACCATCGGTGCTGTAGCGCTTGAGCGCCTGGGTGACCAGGTCGGCGCGGTCAAGCACCAACTCCTTGCTGCGCAAGAGGGTGGCCAACACCGTGGCCACCTGCGTTCGGTCCAGGCCGTAGCTGCCCGTCAGCACCCAGACCAGTTCCACCAGCACCACCACGGGCACGAAGCCGGGCTCATCGGGCTCGAGCGATTCGATCAGCCTGGTGGCTCTGGCAGACTGGCGCGGGTCGTCCTGCATCAGGTAGCGGACCAGCACATTGGTGTCCAGGCCCGTCACTTGGCGCGCCCACCAGTGATGCCGCTAATGCCTGCCTGCGCCCCGCGCTCGGCAATCGCGCGGTTCATCTCGTCGATCGACACCGTGCGCGTGGCCTTGCCGAACAGGCCCTTCAGTTCACGCACCGAGCGCGTGGCCGCGACGAGTTCAAAGCGACCGGGCTCGATCTGAACGAACTCCACGCGGTCGCCGGTCTGCACATTCAAGACGCGGCGAACATCGGCCGGAATCGTGATCTGGCCCTTGCTGGTGAGAGTGGCTGTTGACATGGGTCGATCCTTCGCTGTGCCTTACCAGATTGTAAGGAGCTTCGTGGGCGGTGCAGCGCGCCGCCTGCCCGAGGCGGCGGTCGGTCTCACAGCGGGATGTTGCCGTGCTTGCGCCATGGGTTTTCGAGCTTCTTGTCCTTCAACATCGCCAGGCTGCGGCAGATGCGCTTGCGCGTTTCATGCGGCTGGATGACGTCGTCGATAAAACCGCGTGCGCCGGCAACAAACGGGTTCGCAAATCGCGCTTTGTATTCGGCCTCGCGGGCAGCCAGCTTGGCCGGGTCGCCCTTGTCGTCGCGGAAGATGATCTCTACCGCACCCTTGGCGCCCATCACCGCAATCTCGGCGTTGGGCCAGGCGAAATTGACGTCGCCGCGCAGGTGTTTGCTGGCCATCACGTCGTAGGCGCCGCCATAGGCCTTGCGTGTGATCACGGTGACCTTGGGCACCGTGCATTCGGCATAGGCATAAAGCAACTTGGCGCCGTGTTTGATGATGCCGGCGTACTCCTGCGCGGTGCCGGGCATGAAGCCGGGCACGTCGACCAGCGTCACCACCGGGATGCCGAAGGCATCACAAAAACGCACGAAGCGCGCCGCCTTGATGCTGCTCTTGATATCCAGGCAGCCGGCCAGCACGAGCGGGTTGTTGGCCACGATGCCGACCGAGCGGCCTTCCATGCGCGCCATGCCAATGACGATATTTTTGGCGTGCTCGGGTTGCAGCTCGAAGAAGTCGCCGTCGTCGACCACCTTCAGGATCAGCTCCTTGATGTCGTAGGCCTTGTTCGGGTTCTCTGGCACCAAGGTGTCGAGCGACATGTCCAGCCGCTCTGCCGGGTCGCCGCTGGGCCGGTGTGGCACGCCGCTGCGGTTGTTCAGGGGCAGGTAATTGAAAAACCGGCGCAGCATGAGCAGCGCTTCGACATCGTTTTCAAACGCCAGGTCGGCGACGCCGCTGCGGCTGGTGTGGGTCGTCGCGCCGCCGAGTTCTTCGGCAGTCACTTCTTCATGCGTCACGGTCTTCACGACTTCGGGCCCGGTGACAAACATGTACGAGCTGTCCTTGACCATGAAGATGAAGTCGGTCATCGCCGGCGAGTACACCGCGCCGCCGGCGCAGGGGCCCATGATCATGCTGATCTGCGGGATCACGCCGCTGGCCATCACATTGCGCTGGAAGACCTCGGCATAACCGCCCAGTGAAGCGACACCTTCCTGGATGCGCGCGCCGCCGCTGTCGTTGAGGCCGATGACTGGCGCGCCGACCTTCATCGCCTGGTCCATGACCTTGCAGATCTTCTCGGCATGCGCTTCAGACAAGGCGCCGCCGAAGACCGTGAAGTCCTGGCTGTAGACAAAGACCAGGCGGCCATTGACCATGCCGTAGCCGGTGACGACACCGTCGCCGGGCACGCGCTGCTCGGCCATGCCGAAGTCGGTGCAGCGGTGCTCGACAAACATGTCCCACTCTTCGAAGCTGCCTTCGTCAAGCAGCAGCTCCAGCCGTTCGCGCGCCGTCAGTTTGCCCTTGCGGTGCTGCGCTTCGATGCGCTTGAGGCCACCGCCCAGGCGCGCCGCGGCGCGTTTGTTCTCGAGCTGTTCGATGATGTCGTGCATGGGGCGGGTCTCCTCGTCTTGTCGTGTTGTGGTTCGACTTGTCGCGTGTTGACTTGTCGCGGGTTGATTTGTCGCGTGTTGACTTGTCGATTTGTGTCTTGTGGTGCGCGGGCGTTCAGCCCATCAGGTCGAGCAGCCGGCGCGCCGCGACCGACGCTGCCAGGCGGCCGGCACGCACGTCGTCGCTGATCGCCGGCAGCGCCGCAGCCACCGCGGCATGGCCCCTGAAACGTTGGCGCAGGCCGGCTTCGATGCGTTCCCACATCCAGGCCTGGTTCTGCGTGTGGCGGCGTGCAGCGAGCCGGCCGTTTTGGATTTGTGCGGCGCGAAAGTCGGTCACGGCCTGCCAGAACGACGGCAGCCCGGTGCCCTTGAGCGCGCTCAACTGCATGACCTGCGTGGACGCCGCCGCGTGCGGGCCGAACCAGCGCATCGCGCTGGTGATCTGCGCTCGCGCGCGGGTGGCCGCGTCTTCGTCGAGGTCGGCCTTGTTGATGACGACCAGGTCGGCGAGCTCCATCACACCCTTCTTGATCGCCTGCAGGTCGTCACCGGCATTCGGCAGTTGCAGCAGCACGAACAT
>JAYUSP010000493.1:0-3337 GCA_043755615.1 Betaproteobacteria bacterium | reverse complement strand
TCGTGCTCGGCCTGACGACCATGCTGTTGTGGCACGCGCACCAGCTCGATCTCGGCGCCAAGTCCGCAGCGGCCTTGGGCATCGTGGCCCTGCTGTGCCTGGTGGGCCTGATCACGCAGCCGCGGCGCGGCGCGGCCGATCAAGCCGCGCCCGCCGTCGCAACCGCATCAGGCCGATAGTTGCCCGGCAATCGGCAGGTTGCGGATGCGCTTGCCGGTGGCCATGAAGATCGCGTTGCACAGCGCCGGCGCGATCGGCGGCACGCCGGGTTCGCCGACACCGCCCAGCGGCGCGTCGTAGTCGCCACCGATCAGGTGGACGCGGATCAACTTCGGCGCACCACCCATGCGAACGACCTGGAAAGTGTCGAAGTTGTTCTGCACCACGCGCCCGTCCTTGAAGCTGATCTCGCTGCCGAAGGCGTTGCTCAGGCCCATGATGCAGGCGCCCTCCATCTGCGAACGCACCCGCTCGGGGTTGACGATGGCGCCGCAATCGATCGCGATATCGATGACCGGAATCGTGACCTCGCCCTTCGGCCCGACCTGGACCTCGACCACCGCGGCAACATAGGTCGTGAAGCTGTAGTGCGCGGCGATGCCGACGCCGCGCCCCTTGGCCATCGGCCGGCCCCAGTTGGCGGCCTTGGCCACCGTCGTGGCGACACGGCGCAGGCGGCCGGTATCGATCGGGTAGCGCTGGGGGTCTTCGCCGTGGTTCCAGGTGTCGTTGACGTCACGCGGGTCGACCTGGCGTGGCGTGCCGATCAGCTCGAGCAGCATGTCCTTCGGGTCGCGCCCGGCCGCATGCGCCATCTCGGCGACAAAGGACTGGATCGCAAAGGCATGCGGCAGGTTCGATACCGCGCGGTACCAGCCGACTCGCGTGTGCGCCGCGGCTTCGGGGTTTTCAACGCGCAGGTTCGGCACCGCGAAGGGCACATTCGTCAGCCCCATGCCAAGCTCGATCGGTGACTCGGTCTTCGGGTCGGGCATGAACAGCGCCATCAACGTCGGGCCGACGCTGCGGTGCAGCCAGGCGGTGGGTTTGCCCGCCGCGTCGAGGCCGGCTTCAAGGTGTTCGACCGACACCGTGTGGTAGTACGAGTGGTGCAGGTCGTCGTCGCGGGTCCAGACGACCTTGACCGGCTTGTCGTCGGTTTCTTTCGACAGCAATGCCGCCTCGGTGGCGAAATCGCCCTTGGACTTGCGGCCGAAACCGCCGCCGAGCAGCGTCACGTTGACCGTGACCTTGGAGGCATCGATCCCGAGGCGCCCGGCGACGCCGCCGCGTACCGCCTGCGGGCTCTGGAACGGGCCCCAGACCTCGCAAGCGCCGTCCTTGAACTGCGCCGTCGCCGCCGGCGGCTCCATCGGCGCCTGCGTCAGGTGCGGCATGTAGTAGTCGGCGACCACCGTCTTGGCGGCAGACTTCATCGCCCCATCGACATCACCGACGCTGCGGATGACCTTGCCTGGCTTGGCCGCCGAAGCGAGCATCCCGGCGCGGTAGCTGTCCGATTCATAACTGCCGTTGACGCCGTCGTCCCAATCGAGCTTGAGCGCCTTGCGCCCGTTCATCGCGGCCCAGGTGTTGCTGGCGATCACGGCGACACCGGGCAGCGGCGCAAAAGCGGCCGGGATCGGCGTGCCCTTGATCTCGACGACCTTGAGCACGCCGGGCACCTTCATCGCGTCGGCGGCGTCAAAACCGCGCAGCGTGCCGCCGTACACCGGCGAGCGGGCGATGACCGCGTAGACCATGCCCGGCAACACCGTATCGATGCCGTACATCGCGCGCCCGGTGGACATGTCGAAGCCATCGACGTTGGGCGTCTTGCCCTTGCCGATATAACGAAACTCGCTTGGTTTTTTCAGCCGCAGCTCGGCGGTCTTGGGCACCGGCAACCTGGCCGCATCGGCAGCGACGTCGCCATAGCCGAGCTTGCGCCCGGTCTTGCGGTGGATGAGCTGGTGGTTGCGCGCCACCACCTCGTCGGCCGGTACGCCCCAGCGCGCTGCGGCAGCGGTTTGCAGCATGCTGCGCGCGGCCGCGCCGCAGCGGCGCATCGGCATGAAGAAGTGGCGCGTCGTGCGCGAGCCGTCGGTATCCTGGTTGCCGTATTTCTGCTCGTCGCCCGGCGCCTGGACCACACGCACCCTGGACCAGTCGGCCTCGAGTTCGTCGGCGACGATCATCGGCACGCCGGTGCGCACACCCTGGCCCATTTCGGCGCGGTGGCAGGTGATCGTGACCGTGCCGTCGGCAGCGATGGCAACAAATACCAGCGGGTTGTCGACCCAGCCGTTGGGCATGCCGTCGGCGCCGTATTTGGGGGCGGCCTGGGCCGCGGCGTCGCCAGCCGCAGCACCCACACCGACACCGACACCGACCGCGAGTGCAAAACCGCCGGCAGCGCCGGCACCCATGAAGCCGCGGCGCGAGAGGTGGCCGATCACGACCTGGTTGGTTTCGAGCATGGAGTGGGTCATGTCATGCCCCTTGGGTTTTGGTTGACGCGCCGGCGGCCTGCTTGATGGCGGCCTTGATGCGGGTGTAGGTGCCGCAGCGGCAGATGTTGCCGTTCATCGCGGCGTCGATATCGGCGTCGCTCGGTCTGGGCGTCTTCGTCAGCAGCGACGCAGCCTGCATGATCTGGCCTGACTGGCAATAGCCGCATTGCGGCACGCCCTGCGCGCGCCAGGCAACTTGCAGCGGGTGCTGGCCGGCCGGGTGCAGGCCTTCGATGGTGGTCACGGCCTTGCCGCCGACCGCGCTCATCGGCGTCACGCAGGCGCGCACCGCGCTGCCGTCCAGGTGGACCGTGCACGCACCACACAAGGCCGCACCGCAGCCGAACTTGGTGCCGGTCATCTGCAACTCGTCACGCAGGTACCACAGCAGCGGCATCGTCGGGTCACCGTCGAAATTGCGCGTGGCGCCGTTCACCTTCAAAGAAGCCATCGTTCATCTCCTGGGGTTGCAGCGGCGCCACTCGGGACCGGGCGCGTTTGGGTCGCGAAATCTATGCCGACGATGCCCGCAGCGCAATCCCCAGGCGCCGCCAAAGGACCTCGATTCATCGATCAAAGCGGATCAAATTGCAAGCGCCGCTACACTGCGCCGGCCATCACACCCGCTCCGAACTTTTGTGATTCGGGGCAGCGCCCCGGAGCATGAAAGACCAACCCATTCACGCGCTGCAACTCGACGCGGTGTCCTGCACCTTCATCGTCAGGGACGCACCGGGCCAGCGCTACACCGCAGTCAGCGACGTGACCCTCACCGTCAGCGCCGGCGAATTTGTCGCCGTCGTCGGCCCCACCGGTTGCGGCAA
>JAYUSP010000492.1:0-10206 GCA_043755615.1 Betaproteobacteria bacterium | reverse complement strand
GGCCGTCGACGCGGCCCGGGTGTCGGAGTCGCTGGCCGGCGCGATCCGCGCGCGCACGATTTCGTCGCGCGACGATGCCAACCTCAGTGCCGACCAGTTCAAGGCGCTGCACGCCTGGATCGAACAGCGTTATCCCAAATTGCACGCCACGTTGAAGCGCGAAGTGGTCGGGGGTTTCAGTCTGCTCTATGCCTGGGAAGGCGTTGACAAGCAGGCACCGGCGATTGTCTTGATGGCGCACCAGGATGTCGTGCCAATCGCACCCGGGACTGAAAAGGACTGGCTGGTCGAACCCTTTGCCGGCACCGTGAAGGACGGTTTTGTCTGGGGCCGCGGCGCCTGGGACAACAAGGCCAACCTGATCGCGCAGCTCGAAGCGGTCGAGACCCTGCTCGGCGCCGGCTGGCAACCGCCGCGCACCGTCTACCTGGCCTTTGGCGCCGATGAAGAGGTGGGCGGGCATCGTGGCGCCAAGGCCATTGCCGAACTGCTGGCCCAGCGCAAGGTCAAGGTCGACTTTGTCATCGACGAGGGTCTGCTCGTCACCGAAGGTGTGTTGCCGGGCCTGAAGGCACCGGCCGCGATCATCGGCATCGCCGAAAAGGGTTTCATGTCGGTGGTGCTGCGGGTGCCGGCGACGCCGGGCCATTCGTCGATGCCGCCGCCCAAGGGCACGAGCGCGATCGCGATGATGAGCGCAGCGCTGAAGCGCATCGACGACGAACAACTGCCAGCCGGCATCCGCGGTGTTGCGCGTGAGATGTTCGAGGCCGTGGCGCCCGAGATGAGCGGCCTGCCGCGCATCGCGATGTCCAACCTCTGGCTCTTCGGCCCGCTGGTGCAAAAGCAGCTCGAGGCCGGCGCCAGCACGCACGCGATGCTGCGCACGACCACGGCGCTGACGATCGTGAATGCCGGCAACAAGGAAAACGTGCTGCCCGGCCGCGCCGAGGCCACCGTCAATTTCCGCCTGCTGCCCGGCGACACTCGCGAGTCGGTGATGGCACATGTGAAAAACACCGTCAACAACGATCGCTTCGAGGTCTTTGCGTTGCCGGGTGCCGTCGACGCGTCGAAAGTCGCGCCGACTTCGAGCGCGTCGTACCGCCTGATCGAACGCACCGTGCGCGAGTTGTTCCCCGGCACCGTGGTCGCCCCCGGGCTGATGATCGGTGGCACCGACTCGATCCATTTCGAGGGCATTGCCGACCACATCTACAAGTTTTCGCCAGTGCGCGCCAAGCCTGAGGACCTGCCGCGATTTCACGGCAACAACGAACGCATCGCGAGCAGCAATCTCGTCGAGCTGGTGCGTTTTTATCACCAGTTGCTGCTCAACTCTGCTGCGGCTGCGCCGACGCCAGCGAAGTAGCCGCGGCGGCTGCATCGCCCGACCACCGCTTGACCTTCACGTGACCGTCGCTTGACTTGTCCATTGACCCCAGGAGCGTTTGACCATGACCCAGGCCCTGATAGTTTCCACCGCCCGCACGCCCCTTGCCAAGAGCTGGAAGGGTGCTTTCAACATGACCCACGGTGCCACGCTCGGTGCACTTGCGGTCAAGGCCGCGGTTGAGCGCGCCGGCATCGACCCCGGCGCGATCGAAGACGTGCTGATGGGCTGCGCCAATCCCGAAGGCGCGACCGGCATGAATATCGCTCGCCAGATCGTGTTGCGCGCCGGGCTGCCGATCACGGTCAGCGGCGCGACCATCAACCGCTTCTGCTCGAGCGGCCTGCAGTCGATCGCGATGGCCGCGCAGCGGGTCATCGCCGGCGAGGGTGATGTGTATGTCGCCGGCGGTGTCGAGAGCATCTCTTGTGTGCAGCAGGAAATGAACCAGCACATGCTGGTCGACAGTTGGCTCAAGGAAAATAAGCCCGACATCTACCTGCCGATGTTGCAGACCGCCGAGAACGTCGCCAAGCGCTACAAAATCCCGAAGGAGCGCATGGACCAGTTCGGCGCGGCAAGCCAGCAAAAGGCCTGCGCCGCACAAGAGGCCGGCAAGTTCAACGACGAGCTGGTCGCCTGCACCGTGACCGCCGGCGTCGCCGATGCGCAGCTTGGCCTGCGCAGCAAACAAGTCACCATCAGCGCCGATGAAGGTCTGCGCGCCGGCACCACGTTCGAGGCCGTGCAAGGGATTCGCTCCGCAATGCCCGGCGGCGTGGTTTCGGCCGGCAATGCCAGCCAGTTCAGCGACGGCGCTGGGGCCTGCGTGATCGTCGGCGAAGCGTATGCACAAAAACATGGCCTGAAAGCCCTTGGCCGGTTTCTCGGCTTTGCGGTCGCCGGCTGCGAGCCCGACGAGATGGGTATCGGCCCGGTCTTTGCGGTGCCCAAGGTGCTCGCACGCCTGGGCCTGAAGGTCGACGATATCGACCTCTGGGAACTCAACGAAGCCTTTGCAGTGCAGGTGCTGTATTGCGCCGATCGTCTGGGCATCCCGATGGACCGGCTCAACGTCAACGGCGGCGCCATCGCCGTCGGCCACCCTTATGGCGTCAGCGGCCAACGCCTGACCGGCCACGCGCTCATCGAAGGCAAACGCCGCGGTGCAAAAAGGGTTTGCGTCACGATGTGTGTCGGCGGCGGCATGGGCGCGGCGGGTGTGTTCGAGGTGCTGTAGTCGCTTGGGCACTTATTGCTGCAATCACTTCTGCCATCACAACGGCCATGCTGCGCACCCCTGATGATCGCTTTGCCGGCCTACCGGCCTTTCCGTTCCCGCCGCACTACAGCGAATTTGCCTCGCTGCGTGTCCACTACCTCGACGAAGGTGCCCACGATGCACCGGTCACCGCGCTGTGCCTGCACGGCAACCCGACCTGGAGCTATCTCTACCGGCACATGATCCCGGTTTTCACCGCGGCCGGCCTGCGTGTGGTTGCACCCGACTTGATCGGCTTCGGCCGCTCCGACAAGCCCGAGAGCGAGGCAGCGCACAGCTTCGAGTTTCATCGCTCGATGCTGCTCGACTTCATCGAACGGCTGGACTTGAAAAACATCCTGCTCGTCTGCCAGGACTGGGGCGGCCTGCTCGGCTTGACACTGCCGATGGCGGCGGCAACGACCCCCAAGACACCTTCGGTGTCAGCCCCCCGGGGGGGCGTTCCCGCCTTGGGGCGGCCCGGCGGCGGGATGCCGGAGCGCTTCACCCGCCTGCTGGTGATGAATACCGGCCTCGGCACCGGCCGCGTGACCGAAGGCTTTCGCCAGTGGCGCGACTACTCCAACCAGCAGGCCGATTTGCCGGTCGGCAAGCTCATCCGGCGCGGCAAGCCCGACATGACCGACGCCGAAGTCGCGGCCTATGACGCACCTTTTCCCGACCCCCGCTACAAGGCCGCACTGCGCGCGTTCCCGAACCTGGTGCCCGATGGTGACGACGCCCCCGGCGCGGCGCTCAGCCGCGAGGCCGGCAACTTCTGGCAGACACAATGGTCGGGCGACAGCTTCATGGCCATCGGCATGCAAGACCCGGTGTTGGGCGAGATGCCGATGCGTGCGCTGCAAAGGCGCATCCGCGGCTGCCCGCCGCCGCTGGAGGTCGCTGAAGGCGGGCACTTTTTGCAGGAGTGGGGTGGGCCGGTCGCAGCGGCTGCGCTGCTGCATTTTGGGTTGACGAAATGAAGCTTGACCTCGACGAACTGCGCGCGTTTTTTCGCGCGTCGCCGTTCATGGTCGACCTCGGCATCGAGCCGGTTGCTGTGGCCGATGGCCTGGTCAGCACCGAGATGGCGATTGCGCCACGCCTGCACCAGCACACCGGCCAGGTGCATGCTGGCGTGATGGCGACGATGGCCGACCACACGATGGGCGCCGCCGCGCAGACCTTGACACCCGTTGGCCATTGGGCGATCACCGCCGAACTCAAGACCAGCCAGTTGCGCCCCGGCCGCGGCGAGCGGCTGGTCTGCGAGGCCCGCGTGATCAAAGCCGGGCGCTCTTTGAGTTTTACCGAGGCCGAAGTTTTTGCACTCGCCGGCGACACCCGCACGCTGGTCATGAAAGCCTCGGCCACGATGGCCGTGGTTGCCGCCGAACGGATGGCCCGCTGATGCGCCCGACACTCGACTTCCTGCTGCACGACTGGCTCGGTGTCGGCACGCTCGTGCAGCGCCCGCGTTTTGCCGACCATTCCCGCGAGACCTTCGACTCGGTGCTCGATATCTGCGAGCGCATCGCACGCGAGAAATACGCGCCGTTCAACCGCCTCGCCGACACCGAAGAGCCGCGCTTCGATGGCGAGCGGGTGCACTTGCCCGCCTCGACGCACGCGGCGCTGGCGGCCTATGTCGACTCCGGCATGCTCGCCGCAGCGCAGGACTATGCACTCGGCGGCATGCAACTGCCCTGTGTCATCGAGATGGCGGCGAACGCATTTTTCAGCAAGGCCAGCGTCTCGATGGGCGGCTACGCGATGCTCACCAGCGGCAACGCCAATCTGCTGATGGCGCATGGCAGCGCGGTGCAGCGCGAGGTCTTTGCAAAAAATCTGTTTGCCGGCCGCTGGTTCGGCACGATGTGCCTGAGCGAGCCGCAGGCCGGCTCGTCGCTGTCCGATGTCAGCACCCGCGCGTTGCCCGATGGCGACAACTTCGAAGCCGACCTGCTCGGCCCGCGCTACCGGCTGCGTGGCAACAAGATGTGGATCAGTGCCGGCGAACACGAGATCACCGAGAACATCATCCACCTGGTGCTGGCCAAGATCCCGGGCGCTGACGGCAAGCTGGTGCCGGGCACCAAGGGCATCTCGCTGTTCATCGTGCCGAAGAAGCTGGTGGATGTGCGCGGCGCGCTCACCGGCGTGCGCAACGATGTCGCGCTCGCCGGCCTGAACCACAAACTCGGCTACCGCGGCACCACCAACTGCCTGCTGAATTTTGGCGAAGGCCGGTTCCCGGTCGCCGGCGCTGGCGCGGGTGTATCGAATGACGACGTGCAGGGCGCCATCGGCTACCTCGTCGGCCAGCCCGGCGAAGGCCTGCGCTGCATGTTTCACATGATGAACGAGGCGCGCATCGGTGTCGGCCTTGGCGCGGTGATGCTCGGCTACGCCGGTTATGAAACGAGCCTGGACTACGCGCGCCAACGTCCGCAGGGCCGCGCCATCGGGCCGGCCGGCAAGGACGCCGCGGCGCCGCAGTTGCCGATCATTCAGCATGCCGATGTGAAACGCATGCTGCTCGCACAGAAAGCGTATGTCGAAGGCGGCCTCGCGCTCGAGCTGTACTGCGCGCGCCTGGTTGACGAGCTGCACACCGGCGACGAAACCGCGTCGCGTGAGGCCGGCACGCTGCTCGAGGTGCTGACGCCGGTGGCCAAGAGCTGGCCCAGCGAATGGTGCCTCGAAGCCAACTCGCTGGCGATCCAGATCCACGGCGGTTATGGCTACACGCGCGACTTCGCCGTCGAGCAGCATTGGCGCGACAACCGCCTGAACATGATCCACGAAGGCACGCATGGCATCCAGGGGCTGGACCTGCTCGGGCGCAAGGTGGTGATGAACGGCGGCGCCGGGTTGAAGCTGCTCGCAGCGCGCATCGGCGCCACGGTCGACCGGGCTGCTGGCGCGCAAGCGACTGCAATCACGGCAACCACGGCAACCACGGCAGCCGCGGCGCAGCAACTCGCGGCCGCGTTGCACAGGCTGGTCGATGCCACACGCAGCGCCTGGTCCGGCGGCGAGCCCGAAGAAACCCTGGCTAACGCCACACCTTATCTGCAGGCTTTCGGCCATCTCGTGCTCGCCTGGGTCTGGCTCGACGTGGCGCTGGCGGCCACCCGGGCCGCCACCCAAATCACGCCGGGCAAAATCGCCGCGATGCGCTACTTCTACGCCTACGAGCTGCCCAAGATCGACGCCTGGCTGGCCGTGGTCGCCAGTCGCGAGCCGGTCTGCCGGCAGATGCAAGAAAGCTGGTTCTGACCGTGACCACCGCGCAAACGCTCGACCGCCTGATCTGGGTGCTGATCTTCGGTGGGCTGGCCCTGCTCAGCATCGGCCTGTTCATTGAACGCAGCCACGATCCCGTAGGCTGGACCCTGGTTGGCGCCGGCGGCATCGCCGCCGCTGTCGGTGTGGTGCTGGTCTGGGTGCGGTCCCGGCTCCCCGACTGATCGCCCGACGAGCGCCGCCTCAACCCCATCCACAAACCAAGGACCACCATGGGCACCCCGATCCAGAAACTCTTCGACCTGACCGGCCAGGTTGCGCTCGTCACCGGCGGCTCGCGTGGCCTGGGCCTGCAGATGGCAGAGGCGCTGGGCGAAGCGGGTGCGAAGATCATGCTCAGCTCGCGCAAGGCGGCCGACCTCGAAGAGGCCGCCGCCGAGTTGCAGGCCAAGGGCATCGATGCGCGCTGGGTGGCGGCCGACGCCGCCGAGCCGGCCGATGTGCAGCGCGTGGTCGACGAAACGATGCAGCGCTTCGGGCAGATCGACATCCTGATCAACAACGCCGGCGCGACCTGGGGCGCAGCCGCGGAAGACCACCCGCTGGCGGCCTGGGACAAGGTCATGAACCTGAATATCCGCAGCCTGTTCATGTTTGCGCAGGCCGTCGGCCGCGCCAGCATGATCCCGCGCAAGAGCGGGCGCATCATCAATATCGCCTCGATCGCGGGCCTGGGCGGGTCGATCGATGTCAAGTTCATCGCCTACGGCACGAGCAAGGGCGCAGCCGTCAACTTCACGCGCACGCTGGCGGCGGAGTGGGGCGCCTACGGCATCACGGTCAACGCGCTGGCACCGGGATTTTTCCCGAGCAAGATGACCAAGGGCGTGCTCGCGCACTTTGGCGCCGACAAGCTCGCTGCGGCCGCACCGCTCAAGCGCATCGGTGACGACGACGACCTCAAGGGTGCCGTGCTGCTATTTGCCAGCGCCGCGGGCAAACATATCACCGGACAGATCCTCGCCGTCGATGGCGGCGTGAGTTGTGTGACAGGTGGCTAAACTTTCAGCTCAGTCTGCATGCCTGGCGTGCTGAAATTCCGGGCACCGATCCCGTTTGCCGAGTGGCTGGGCTTCGAGTTGCATCGTTTTGACCACATCGCCTCGGAGATCAGCGTCGAGTTGCGCGAGGAGTTGACCAATTCCTGGGGCGTCGCGCATGGCGGCGTGACGATGACGCTGCTCGATGTCGTGATGGCGCATGCAGCGCGTGCGCCCAGCCAGGCCGGCGGCGAACCACAGGGCCTGAGTGTCGTCACGGTGGAGATGAAAACCACCTTCACACGTCCCGGCACTGGGCGCCTGCTGGGCAGTGGCCGGCTCTTGCACCGCACGGCGTCGCTGGCCTTTTGTGAGGCCAGCGTCACTGACGCCGCAGGCCAACTGATCGGCCACGCTACCGGCACCTTCAAGTACATCCGCGCGCTGCCGGTCGGCGACGGCGGGCGCAGGATTCAGAAACTCAACGCGTCAGACTGAAAGCCCCTTGTGACCATCAATCAACAGATCGTTCTCGCATCGCGCCCGACGGGTGCCGCCAGCGTCGACAATTTTCGCCTCGAAACGAGCCCACTGCCCGCGGTGCCCGATGGCCATGTGCTCGTGCGCCACCACTACCTGAGCCTGGACCCGTACATGCGCATGCGCATGAACGACACCAAGAGTTATGCCGCGGCGCAGACCATCGGCGCGGTGATGCTCGGCGGCACGGTCGGTGAAGTGATCGAGTCGCGCAGCGACAAATTTGTCGTCGGCGACAAGGTCGCCGGCTCGGGCGGCTGGCAGGAATACGGCCTCGTCGACGTGCGCCAGCCGGGCACCCTGCGCAAGCTCGATGTGTCCGCCGTGCCGCTGTCGGCCTACCTCGGCGCAGTCGGCATGCCGGGTATCACTGCCTGGTACGGGCTGACGCAGATCATCGCGCCCCAAGCCGGTGAGACGATCGTCGTCAGCGCGGCCAGCGGTGCGGTCGGCACGGTAGTCGGGCAGTTGGCCAAGGCGCGTGGCTGCCGTGCTGTCGGCCTGGCGGGTGGGCCCGAGAAATGCGCTTTTGTGGTCGATGGACTCGGCTTCGATGCCTGCATCGACTACAAGGCGCATGCCGACGCGGCGTCGCTGCGCGCGGCGTTGAAAGCGGCTTGCCCCGACGGCATCGACGGCAATTTTGAGAACGTCGGTGGCGCGATCCTCAACGCCGTGCTGGGGCAGATGAACGCCTTCGGTCGCATGGCCATGTGCGGCATGATTTCCGGCTACGACGGCGCCTCTGTGCCGCTGGAACAGCCGGCGCTGATCCTGACCCAGCGCCTGAAGCTGCAAGGCTTCATCGTCAGCGAACATCTGCAGTTCTGGGCGCAGGCGCGCGACGAGTTGGCGGCGATGGTGGTCGCCGGCAGCCTTAAATACCGCGAGACCGTTGCCCAGGGCATTGCCAGTGCGCCACAGGCTTTTCTGGGCTTGCTCAAGGGTCGGAACTTCGGCAAGCAGTTGGTGAAGCTGGTCTGATCCCGATCTCAAGCCCGCGCTGTGAACTGGTCCTGGCATCGTTTTGAAGACCTCGGCGTCGACAACCTGTACGACGCGCTGGCGCTGCGCTGCCGGGTTTTTGTGATTGAGCAGGGGCCTTACCTCGACCCCGATGGTGTCGACCGGGCCTGCTGGCATCTGCTCGGCCGCGACCATGATCAAACGCTGCACGCCTACCTGCGCGTGGTCGACCCCGGCCGCAGATATCCCGAACCTTCGATCGGCCGTGTCATCACCTCACCCGAAAAACGCGGCAGCGGGCTGGGCCGCATGCTGATGCAAGAGGGCATCCGACGCTGCGAGGCGGCCTGGCCCCGGCGCGACATCCGCATCAGCGCGCAGGCGCGGCTGCAGCGCTTTTATGAAAGCCTTGGTTTTGCTGTTGATGGCGACGAATATCTCGAAGACAACATCGCGCACATCGTGATGCTGAAAAGGGCGCGATCATGATCAACACCCACGAAGTCACCAACCAGAGCCGGCCGCTGGTCGACACCAACCTGTTCGAAGGCAACCTCGGCTTGCAGGGTGCGCTGGCCTTTCATCACCCGCGATTCGACCGCGGCCGCTTCGAAGCACTGGGCGCGAAACTCGGCAGCGCCGAGGTGCAGGCGCATGCCCGGCTGGCGAATGTGCAACCGCCGCTGCTGCACACGCATGACCGCTTTGGCCACCGTAGCGACGTCGTCGAGTTCCATCCGAGTTACCACGCGCTGATGACGCTGGCTTGCAGCGAACGCCTGCACGGCAGCCCTTGGCTCGAAGGGCCGGGGGCGCATATCGAACGCGCCGCCGCCTTCATGCTGTTCACCGAAGCCGAGCCGTCGGTGTTGTGCCCGATCTCGATGACCTATGCGGTGGCGCCGGCATTGCGCGCCAACTTGGGCGTCCACGCCGCCTGGAGCGCCGGGCTTGCGAGCCCGCGCTACGACGCCCGGTTCATCCCTTTCGACCAGAAAACCGGCCTCACGATGGGCATGGGCATGACCGAAAAGCAGGGCGGCTCGGACGTGCGCGCGAACACCACCGCGGCAGCCTTCGACGGCGACGATGCCTGGGGCCGCCGCTACCGGATCACCGGCCACAAGTGGTTCATGTCGGCGCCAATGTGCGACGCGTTTCTGGTGCTGGCACAGACACCAGCGGGCCTGAGTTGTTTCTTCCTGCCGCGCTGGCTGCCGCGCTTCTTGGCTGATGGCAGCATGAATGGCAAAGTGAATGCGATCCACATCCAGCGCCTCAAAGACAAGCTCGGCAACAAGGCGAACGCCAGCTCCGAAGTCGAGTTTCACAACGCCGCCGCCTGGCTGGTGGGCGAAGAGGGGCGCGGCGTGCCGCAGATCCTGGCGATGGGCGCAATGACGCGGCTCGACTGCGCGCTCGGCACTGCCGGGCTGATGCGCCAGGCGCTGTCCCTGGCCTTGCACCACACCTCGCAACGCAAGGCTTTTGGCAGGGCGTTGATCGAGCAGCCGCTGATGCAAAACGTGCTCGCCGACCTGGCCATCGAGAGCGAGGCCGCAACCGCCCTGGCATTGCGGCTGGCACGTGCGGTCGATCGCAGCGAACATGAGCCCGGCAATGAACATGAAGCGGTGATGCGCCGCGTGCTCACGCCGTTGGCAAAATTCTGGGTCTGCAAACGTGGCAGCCACTTTGCGCAAGAGGCGATGGAATGCCTGGGCGGCAACGGCTATGTCGAAGAACAAGGCGAAGGC
>JAYUSP010000491.1:0-10211 GCA_043755615.1 Betaproteobacteria bacterium | reverse complement strand
GCGGCCAGCAGAAGTACAGCGCCGGGCAGCGTCGGCCACCAGACCGAGCGGCGGCGAATCAATACGATCATGCGGGGCAGTCCTTCCCAAGCCGGGCCAGGCGCCGATGATGCCTGCGGCTCCAGGCTGCCCGCGAGCGGGCTGCACGCGGGCTGCAAGCGGGTTGCAAGCGCGGGTTGCAAGCGGGCTGGAATCGGGCAACAAGCAGACCACAACGCAGCGCGGTGCCGGGTCGTCGCGTGTGGGCATGATCTTGCCGGCCGATGCCAGAATCGAGTGATGCGCCTGGCTGCATCGACAAATCTGCGTCCGGCCCTGACCGGGCTGCTGCTCGCCGCCATCGGCAGCGCCGGTATCGCGCTGGTGTCGTTGGCGATCGGCCGCGACGCCTTCGAAGTCGACGCGCGCATCGTGCACCGTGTGCTCAGCCAGCGTGTCGTCCAGCATGACGCGATCCTGTCGACGCTGGCGCAGCTGCAGCCCGGTGTGGCGGCGCGGGGCGAGCCCGCGGCAGCGGCATCGGCGGGGATCGACGTGGCGCCCGAACAGCGGCTGCTTTCGGTGTATCCGCAGTTGCTCCAGATCTTTCGGCGCGACCGCGGCGGTACCTGGCCCGCCAGCGATGCGGTGGCGCTGGCCGCGGGCGAGACCGCATCACGCAGTGCCGGCCGCGCGGCGTTGGCCGCGGTCGACCTGGCCGCCGGCCACTACCTGCTTGTGCGCGCCGCCGAGCCGGCGAGCTTTGCGCTGCGCATCGACCTACGCACCCTGGTCGGTGGGGCCGACTGGCCGCTGGTCGCGGCGTCGCCGGTGCAGGTGCGGCTGGTGCTGGGCGGGCAGGCGCTGGTGCTGCATCCGGGCCGCGAGACCAGCGTCAGCGCGCCCTGGCGCTTCGATTTCAACAAGGCGCTGGCCGCCGACAGCCAGCCCTTTGAAGTCGTGGCCAGCTTGCGGCCGGGCTGGGCGGGCTTGCCCTGGCTGCCGATGGCCGCCTGGTGCCTGCTCGTGGCCCTGGGCGTGCTGGGCTCGCGCGCCTGGTCGGTGCAGCGTGCCGAGCGGCGCCGGGCGCAGGAGCTGGTGCGGCTGGGCCAGGTCGCGCGCCTGAACACGCTGGGCGAGTTAGCGGCGGGCATGGCCCATGAGCTCAACCAGCCTTTGACGGCGCTGCTCGCCGGCACCCAGGCGGCGCAACGCTTGTTGGACGACGATCCGCCCGATATCGGCACCGCGCGGGGCGCCCTGACCCAGGCCGCGCTGCAGGCGCGGCGCGCCGCCGATGTCGTCGGTCGGCTGCGGCGGCTGGTCGAGCGGCCGCAGACCGGCGCGGCGGTGCAGCCGGTGGCACTCGACGCTGTCGTCCACAAGGTGCTTGACCTGCTCGCACCGGACTGCGCTGCACGCGGTGTTGTGACGCAGGTCCGTGGTGCGCCCCTCACGGTGCTCGCCGATCCGGTGGCGGTGGAGCAGATCGTGCACAACCTGCTGACCAATGCACTGCAAGCGCTTGAACAGGTCAGTGCCGATGAACGCCGGCTGGCGCTCGAGCTGCACGCCGACAGCGCCTGGGGCGTGCTGGTGGTGTGCGACAGCGGCCCGGGTTTTGCGGCCGAGGTGCTGCCGCGGATCTTCGAGCCGTTTTTCAGCACCCGCAGCGGCGGCCTGGGGCTCGGCCTGAGCCTGAGCGAGACCCTCGTCGCCGGCATGGGCGGCAGTCTGCGCGCTGCAAACCGTGCCAGCCGCGGCGCCGAGCTGCGCCTGCAACTGCCGCTGGCGGGGGGCACGACCTGATGCGCGACGCACAAAACGGCGCGCGCGCCGACATGCTCCGCGACAAACAACGCCAGGGCCAGCGCGACATGCAGAACAACACCCAGCGCGAGACCCAGCGCGACACCACCTCGCCGCTGATCCACTTGATCGACGACGACGTGGCGGTGCGCGAGGCGCTGGCGCTGCTCATCGGCACGGTGGGCCTGCGTGTGCAGACCTGGGCCGAGCCCGAGGCCTTTGCCGCCGGCTTCGACCGCCAGGCGATCGGCGCCATCGTGCTCGATGTGCGCATGCCCGGGCGCAGTGGCCTGGACTTGCTGCAGGCCCTCGTCGCCGAGGGCGTTGACCAGCCGGTGGTGATGCTCACCGGCCACGCCACGGTGGATCTCTGCCGGCGCGCGTTCAAGTCCGGCGCCGCGGAGTTTCTCGAAAAACCGGTCGACGACCAGTTGCTGCTCGACACTCTGCAAGCCGCCATCCGCAGCCATGTGAGGTCGCGCCAGCGCCAGCGTGCCGACCAGGCCGCACGCGCGCGGTTTGCAACGCTGAGCGAGCGCGAGCGCGAGGTCCTGGCGCTGATCGTTGGCGGCCTGACGAACAAGGAAATCGCGCGCGCGTTGGCTTTGAGCCCGCGCACCGTCGAAGCCCACCGCGCCAATCTGGTCGACAAGCTGGACGCACCGACGCTGGCGCAATTGATCCGCCAGTACGCTGATCTGGCCGAAGGGGCAGCGTAAGTCTCAAGTCTTGCGTAGTTCTACGCATCCGTGCGCGTAGGCACACGAATGGTGGCCCTGCGGCGGCTTGCCTAGAGTGCCGACGCGGCCCATATCAGGGCCGCGTCAAGCCACCGGAGAACCCATGAGAGCTCACTTTTTCCAATCCACCGCGCTGCTGCTCGCCGTCAGTGCACCGCTGGCCTTTGCGCAGTCTGTGCGCAGCGAGAAAAACGTCTCGCTTGAGCTGGCCAACCAGATCGCCGCGGCCAGCGTCGCGGCCTGCCAGGCCAATGGCCACGCCGTGACGGCCACCGTCGTCGACCGCGCCGGCGGTGTGCGTGCGGTGCAGCGGGCCGACAATGCCGGCCCGCACACGCTGGCCGCGAGCCAGCAAAAAGCGTTCACTTCGGCATCGGCGCGCAACAACACCTTGGCGATGATGGAAGGCGCGCAGAAGAACCCCGCCGCAGCGAACCTGGTGCACATCCCGGGCTTCTTGTTGCTCGGCGGTGGCGTGCCGGTTCGGGTGGGCAATGAGGTCATCGGCGCGGTGGGTGTTGGCGGTGCGCCGGGTGGCCATCTCGACGAACAATGCGCCGTCGCCGCGCTCGAGAAAGTGAAGGACCAGTTGAAATGAAAAACGCGAAGGCGCGTGTGCGGTGGGTGCCGTGGCTGCGCACCCGCGCGGCAGTGCCGGCGCTGGCCGCGGCGGTGGTGGCGGCGACTGTCGCCGTGGTGCTGCCGCCGGCTGCGGCACAGGTCGGGCCGTCTGCCGCTGAGGTGTCTCGGTATGCCGGTCTGCATGCCGCGGCACAGCGCGGTGATGTGGTCTCCATCGAGGCGGCGGCCGGCGCGCGCACCGCGCTCGAAGGGCGTGATGCCAACGGCCGCACGCCGCTACATGTGGCGGCATTCGCGCGCCAGCGCCCGGCGCTGCTGGCCCTGCTCAAGGCCGGGGCGAATAGCGCGGCGCTGGACAACGACCGCTACGACGCGGTGACCATCGCCGCCGTCGCCAACGACGAAGAATCGCTGCGCCTGCTGCTCGCCAACGGCGCGAGTGCGAAGCTCACCACCAGCCGCTACGACGGCACCGCGCTGATTGCCGCCGCGCACCTCGGCCACGACGGCGTCGTGCGCCAGTTGATCGCCGCCGGCGCACCGCTGGACCATGTCAACAACCTGCACTGGACGGCCTTGATCGAAGCGGTGGTGCTCGGCGACGGCGGGCCGCGCCACCAGGCCTGTGTGCGCGCGCTGCTGGCGGCGAAGGCGAATACCCAACTCACCGACCGCGACGGACGCACGCCGCTGCAACTGGCGCGCGCGCGCGGCTATCGCGAGATCGAAAGCCTGCTGCTCAATGCCGGCGCGCGCTGAAGTTGTCTGCGCGCGCCGGTGTTTGCGGCCCGAAGGCCAGTGTCCTGGCCAGATGGCCGGTCAGTTGGCGTTCAGGCTCGACGCCGGGATCGCGACATAACTGCTGCTGCCCGGCCGCAGCCATTGCAGCCGCATCACGGCGCCACCACCACGCTCGTAGAACTCCAGCGTCACGGGGATGCGCTGGCCGGCAGTGAAGCTCAAGGTCGTGGTCGAGTTGTAGGTCGGTGCATGGTCGGTCCAGTTGTTGATGCGCTGGCTGCCGTTGATCCACAGCCGCACACCGTCGTCGGAGTAGGTGCGCAAGCGGTAGCTGCCGCTGGTCGGGATCGTGACCGTACCGGTCCAGCGTGCCGAGAAGTTGTTGGTCGGCACCGTGCCGCCCGGCGAGCCGCTGCCCCAATCAAAATTGACCGCCTCGGTGCGCACCATCAGCGGATTGCCGGCGAGTGTGATGCCGTTGAAATAGCGGCCAGCGAGGCCGGCGCCGCTGGGCGCCGGCGCGCTCGTCTCCTCGCTGCCGATCTCGCGCAGGTAGGCGACGAGCCGGTTCAGGTCGGCATCGCTGACGCTGACGTTGTTGTGCGCGCGCACTGCGGCTTCCAGGGTCGGTGCCGAGCCGTCGTGCAGGTACGGCGCGGTGGCAGCGACGTCGCGCAGTGTCGGGATGTCGATGCCGGTGATGGCGCCCGACAAACGCTGGCCGCTGGTTGGCTTGAGGGTGCCGATATTGGCCGGGTTGTTGACCGCGCTGTGGGTGTAGGCGCTGCCGCCATGGCAGGACGCGCAGTTCAGCGTCGTGAAGACGGTGCGGCCTTCGTCGGCCAGCGTGCTGAGTGCGCCGCTGCTGCTGCGCTGCGGGCTCGGATCGAAGCTGTTCAGCGATGCGAGATAGGCCGCCAGCGCATCGAGGTCGGCCGAGACGCCGGCCTTTTTGTCGCCCAGCGGCTGGCTGCGCGTGCCGGTATTGAACTGGGCGTCGGTCATCAGCCCGGTGCCACCGGCGAGGGTGCGGATCTGGCCTTCGAAATCCTGCACCTCGTCAAAATTGTTGCTCCAGTGCAGGTGGCCCTGGGCCCCGGCGCGGCCGCGCAGGCTGGCAGTATTGCGCAGGCCTTCGCCCTGGCTGGTGAGGTCCCAGACGCGGCCATCGTGGCCACCGTCGCTGTGGCAGCTCGCGCAGCTCATATAGCGGTCGCGCGCCAGCCGGGGGTCAAAGGCATCGTAGAAAAACTGCTTGCCACGCAGCACCGTTGCGCTGAGTCTTTCGGTGCCGACCGCGGCCAGCGTCGCCACCCGCGTTGCGGCGGCGGTGCCTTGTTGTACCAGCGGCGAGAGGTCGAAGACATCGACGCTGCGGTCCATGAAATTCATCACGTACAGGCTGCGCCGGTCGGGCGACACCACCAGGCCCTGCGGCGCCCGGCCGACGTTGATGCGCATGATCTGGTTGCGGTTGTGGGCGTCGAGCACAGCCACTTCGCGGCTCGTTTCCAGGGCCACGAAGAGATACACGCCGAGCGGGTCGAAAGCCGCGGCGCTGGCCAGGCTGGCGTTGTCGTGGTCGATGCGCGCTGCGGCGTCTTCGGCCTGCGCGCCGGGCTGCAGCAACAGCCGCGAGCTGATCGCGCGCACGGTGTTCTGGAAGTTCAGCATCAGGCCGTCGCGTGCGCCGCCGCGGCGCAGGTTGTCCTGCTTGGACGGCAGGTAACCCTGGCTGCCGTCGGGCGAGATCGCCAGCGCGCCGAGGTAGTTGGGGAAGCCGCGGCCCTGGTTCTCGGCGTCGCTGCGATCGCTGTGCGCGAGCACCACGGTGCGCTGCACATTCATCGCCGCCGCGTCGACGACGACCACTTCGCCACCGACCGCCACGCCGTTGGCGCTGGTGGCGACATTGGCCGTAGCTTCGCCGGGCAGCGGCGGCGTGATGAAGCGCGAGACATACGCTGTGCTGCCATCTGCAGCGATCGCGACATGCCGCGGATTGGCACCGACCGCGAGCGCGGTGACGATGTTGCCGCTGGCCGCATCGAGCTTGAGCAAGGTGCCGGTGGCTTCGAGCGCCACCAGCGCAGTATTGCTGCTGCGTGCGAAGGCGATGCCGTAGGGCTGTGACGCCCGCGGCAGGGCCAGCGTGCGGCTTAACGACAGCGTCGACGCGCTGATCACGCTCACGGTGGCGCTGCGTTTGTTGCTGACCCACACCGAGCCGTCGGGCGCGATCGCCAGCGAACGCGGCGCGCTGCCGACCGTCACTTCAGCGAGCCTGGCGCGTGTTGCGGCGTCGAAGACCGAGACGCTGTCGTTGTCGGGGTTGACCACCCACAGCCGGGCACTCGCGCCGCTGCGCTGCTCGAGCACGATGTTGCTCGACATCACCGGCGCGTTGGCGGTGGTCGGGAGATGCACGTTGTGGATGATCGTCTGGCGCTGCTCGACGCCGCGGTCATCGGTGGCGGTGACGGTGACGTAGTAGATGCCGGGCAGCGTGAAGCTGTGGCTGGCCGCGGCGCTGCTCGACCACGCGGTGGCGGGTGTGCCGTCGCCAAACTCCCAGCGGTAAAGCACGTTGATGCCGGTGGCCGATGCGTTGAAGCTGGCCGCCGCGCCGCTGACACTCGGCGCGGCCGCGGCTGGCGGCGGCAGGATCAGCGGCGCGGTGCCGGTGACCGACCAGCTGATCGTGGCGCTGGCGCTGTTGATGCCGTCGCTGACGGCGATGACCACCGTGCTTGTGCCGATCACATTCGGTGTGCCGCTGATGAGGCCGCTGACAGCGTCGATCGACAGGTTTGCGGGCAGGCCGCTGGCCGCAAACCGCAGGCTGTCGCCATTGGGGTCGCTGGCGCTGAGTTGCAAGCTGACCGGCGTGCCGCCGACAGTGCTCTGGTTGCCCGGCGACGCGATCACCGGGGCGATGGCGGTGTTCAAGGTGCCGGCGACGTTGACGCGCACCAGCTTGGCCTCGGACGGCACGCCGGCGTCGTCGAAGACAAACATCATCCAGGTGCCCGGCGGCACGTCCGACGCGCGGCCGGGAATCTGCACCGACAGCGCGCCGCCGTTGGGGTTGAAGGGCAGCTCGACAAAACGCTGCTCCATATTCCAGCCGTGGGTGGCCGAACCGGTCTTCACAAAAGTGACGCGACTCACCGGACGCGCACTGTTGACGCTGACCTGCACCGTGCGGCCGACATCCACGACGGTCGGCGCACTGCTGATCACCGGGCGCACGGCTTCGGCTCCCGATGAGGTGAACAGGTAGGGTGGGTAGTAGATCTCCGAGTTGGTGTTGTTCTGCGGGCCGGGCGCGCCGCCGCCGAAGACGAGCACGCTGGCGTCGGGCAGCAGCAGCGCGTTGCCGTGGTACAGCCGGGCTTTCTGGGCTCTCGCGCCTGCGCTCCATTGGCCGGTCTGCGGGTTCCAGATCTCGGCTTCGTAACTGACGTCGACCATCTGGTTCCAGTCGCGGCTGCCGCCGGTGGCGACAACCTTGCCGTCGGCCATGACCACCGCGGTGGACAGGCGCCGCGCGCGAAGCATCGAGCCCGTTGCGCTGACGACAGGCGTGCCGCCGTTGATGTCGATGACCACCGCCTGGTTGGAGTTGCCGCCGTACTGCAGGATGCGGCCCGGGGCAAACATCGCGCCGCTGGCATCGCTGCCCGCGGTGGCGCTGCCGAACTGTCCGACTTGGGTGACCGCACCCGTGCCGGTGGGGTCGACGTAGTACATGCGCCCACCGCTGTCGTAGCCGAAGACACGGCCATCGGGGGCAATGAAATTGCGCGGATACATCATGTCGAAGGCGCCGGTGCCGGCACCGGTCAAGAGCCGGTATTGACCGTTGGCGCCGCGGATCTCGGGGAAGTCGGTGCCGCCGCTGCCGCCCTGGATATAAACCTCGCCGTTGAGCAGCATCGTCGACACGCCGTACCAGCGCGGCCGGTTCATGTTGTTGCCGCGCGTGAGCGATCCGGTGGCGACGTTGAAGACGTTGGAGTTGTTGTTCGGGCCGTTGGTGGTGCCGGTGCCGGTCCAGTTGTCGCCGCCGTTGATGACGATCGAGTCGCCGGCTGGCAGCAGGATCTGCGAGCTGCAGAAGATGTCGGTCGCGGTCTGGTTGTTCAGCGTCAGGTGGCTGCCGTCTTTCGGGTCCCAAACGTCGTAGATGAAAAACCCGGTCTGCGTGCCGTCGGCCTTGGTGCCGTAGCTCAGCACGCGGCCGTCCGACGTGAGGATGCCGTGCACCGCGATCAGCGGCCAGTTCTGCAGCGGGCCGAACATGCCCCTGGTGCCGGCGTCGGCGGGAATGGTCGTGCCCGGCGGCAGCGCGAGTGCGCGTTCGCGCGATGCGCCGGCAGCGGGTTTGGAGGCGGGCTCGGGGTCGCCACCGCCACAGGCGACAAGAGCGAATACAACGCACGCGGCCATGCGGCGGCCGAGCCTGGGGATCAATTGCATGGAGGACCTCGTTGGACAGCACCGGCGTTGCGCCGGATACAACGAGAAACAGGATGCGTCAGCGCGGGTCTGTGGACAACCCCGCGGCCGCGGGGGAGCAGCGTGGCGACCCTTCGTCGCGCGCAGCAAATCACGGCCCGCGGCCGTGATCCTGTGATCAAGCCGCGGCGAGAACCGCTGGCAACGCCACCGGCGAGATGACATCCACCCCCTCGGCCATCGGCCAGCCTTCGCGCACCGGGGCGACCACATAGGCGCGCGAAACACCGACATCAGTGCACGCCGACCAGAAGCCCTTGGTGACCTTGGGCGCCGACGAAAACTTGGATTCGAAACCGAGCTTTTGTTTGCCGGTCTCCACGACCAGGTCGAGCTCGGCGCCGGCGGCGGTGCGGTAGAACGAAACCTGGGCGCCGGCGGGCAGATGGCCAAGCACCTGTTCGACCACAAACCCTTCCCACGAAGCGCCGATCGACGGGTGGCCGAGCAGATCATTGACGTCGCGCAGACCGAGCAGATGGTGCAGCAGGCCGCTGTCACGGACATAAACCTTGGGTGACTTGACGAGCCGCTTGCCCAGGTTGGCGTGGTAGGGCTCAAGCCGGCGCAGCATCAAGCTGGACGTCAGGTGGTCGAGGTAACGCGCGACCGTCGGCGCCGAAACACCCAGCGAGTTTGCGATCGCCGATGCGTTGAAGAGTTGGCCATGCAGGTGCGCCACCATGCGCCAGAAGCGGCGCATCGTTTCGGCATCGACGCGGATGCTTAAGGCGGGTAGGTCGGTATGCAAGAAGTGGCGCACAAAGGCATCGCGCCAGTGCCAGGAATCGTCGTCGCTGGTGGCGCCAAAACTGAGCGGAAAGCCGCCGCGCAGCCAGAGAGTCTGGATATCTTCGAAGCGGCGCTGCACCTCGCTCAGCAGCAGCGGCGCCATGTCGACGATGGCCAGCCGGCCGGCCAGCGACTGCGACTGACGCAGCAGCTCGAACGATGCCGAGCCGAGGATCAAAAAACGACCCGGCCGGCGGTCGGCGTCGATCTCGCCACGCAGCTCGTTGAACAACTCGGGCGTGTGCTGGATCTCGTCGAGCACGATCAGGCGCTCGCGGTTGGCGCGCAAGAAAATGTCGGGCCGTGCGAGCCGGGCGCGGTCGGCGGCGCTTTCGAGGTCGAGGTAGATCGCGCCTGGGCGCTGCGCTGCGATCCGGCGCGCCAGCGTGGTCTTGCCGATCTGGCGCGCCCCGAGCAGGGCTACCGCCGGGCTCCAGGCCAGACGGGAATGCGCGGCGGCTTCTGCGAGGCGGGTAAACATCCTTGCATTATGAATACTCCATGTTCTAAATGCAATGAAAATTGAAGATGTGCCAGGCTCCTAGAATGACCGGTTCCGCCCTTCACGAGCACCCGCTGTAACCATGTCGTCCGGCACCCCGAAGCAGCCCCCGGCCACCGGCCTGATCCGCATCCGCGGCGCGCGCCAGCACAACCTGAAGAACCTGGACCTCGACATCCGCACTGGCGAGATGACGGTGGTCACCGGGCCGAGCGGGTCGGGCAAGTCGAGCCTCGTCTTCGACACGCTGTATGCCGAAGGGCAGCGCCGCTACGTCGAGACCTTCAGCGCCTACGCGCGCCAGTTTCTCGATCGCATGGACCGGCCAGCGGTCGACCGTGTCGACGGCGTGCCGCCGGCGATCGCGATCGACCAGACCAACCCGGTGCGCACCTCGCGATCGACCGTCGGCACGATGACCGAGCTGAACGACCACCTGAAGCTGCTCTTTGCGCGTGCCGCGCAGCTCGTCGACAAACAGACCGCGCTGCCGGTGCGGCACGATACGGCGCAGACGATTTTTGCCGACCTGCGGCAGCGTGCCG